>DASYGC010000853.1:0-2572 GCA_036000225.1 Ktedonobacterales bacterium
CAAGGGGGTCTGGGATGAGGCGGCTGGTACGAGCGGGTAGACGAGTGTGGCGGGGTGGCAGCGCCAGGTTCGCTACCGGCTGCGCGACATTGCTGCTGGCAGCGGCGCTGACTGTGGCGGGCTGCTCGTCCGGCACGACTATTCCCAGCGCGGCCACGCTGCTGAACAACGCGCGCGACACGTTCAACAAGACGCAGTCGTTCCACTTCGTGCTGACCGCCACGCATCTGGGACCCAACGACGCGCTGCCCATCACATCGGCCACTGGCGATGTGGCCCGCCCCGACCGGCTGCGCGCGACCGCCAACACCAGTGTGAGCGGCTTCGCGCTCACCGTCAAGCTGATCGTCGTCGGGCAGCAAGCCTGGCTGGATCCTGGCTTCGGCTCCTACCAGCCCAACAACCAGTACGCGAGTTTTCTCACTATCTTCGATCCGACGCAGGGCGTGGGCGCCGCGCTCGCCCAGATGCAGCAGCCCTCCACACCACAGGACAGCAATGCGAACGGGACCGCCTGCTGGAAGATCTCCGGCAAGATTGATACGACCGCCGTGTCCGCGGTGGTCAATGGCAATGTCGTCTCGGGGCAAACGGTGCCGGCAACCGTGTGCATTGGTAAGACCGACAACGAGCTCGACTCGGTGACGTTGACCGGCGCCATCACAACCACCGATACCGCGCAGACGGTGCGCACGTTCGTGCTCTCGCAGTTCAATCAACCGGTCACGATCCAGGCGCCCGCGTCGTGAGGCCGCTGGGCGACCAATCGGGGTGCCCGCGCCACTGAGAATCACTCTGCTGTACTCGATTGCCAGGAGGGCGCCAGCATGCTCGAAGCCAGTAGCGACGCGGTCATCCCACTGGCAAACACGCCTGCCGCATCGGAGCGCACGGTGCCCCCGTCGCCCGCGAGTCAGGGCGCGCGGGCGACGCGTCTCGCGCTGGGGGTGGTGTGCGTGGCGGTCTTCCTCACGGCGCTCGATCAAACGGTCGTCTTCACCGCGCTGCCCGCCATGATCCAGGATATCGCGGTGCCCATCACCGCGCTCGACCGCGCCGCCTGGATTGTCAGCGGCTATCTGCTGGGCTACGTGATCGCCATGCCCTTGATGGGCCGCGTGGCCGATGTCTATGGACGGCGGCGCGTCTTCGCCATCTGCCTGGCGATCTTCGGCGTGGGGTCGGCGCTCTGCGCGCTGGCGCCGGCGCTGGGCAGCCCGGTCGCGCCCGACACCAGCACGTTCGCCGGGCTGCTGCTGACGCCGGTGTATACCGTGGCGCAATGGCTGCTGGGGCTGGCCGCACAGGTCGGCATCGACGCGACCTATCCCGCGCTGAACGTGCTGGTGAGCGCGCGCTTCCTGCAGGCGCTGGGCGGCGGCGCGCTGGTGCCGGTGGCGCTGGCGGTGGTGGGTGATCTCTTCGGCGGTACACGGCGCGGCCTGGCACTGGGGCTGATCGGCGCGGTGACGGAGGCCGGCGGTGTGCTCGGTCCGCTGTGGGGCGCCTGGATCACCACCACGCTGGGCTGGACGTGGATCTTCTGGCTCAACCTGCCACTGGTCGTTGTGCTGCTGCTGGCGGGATCGCTGGCGCTGCCGCGCGCGACGCGCCAGCGCGAAGGCATCGATCTTGCCGGCGCGCTGCTGCTGGGCGGCGCGGTGGCCTGTCTGACCATCGGGCTGGGCGCGCAGGCGGGCGCGCCCGGCACGCTCAGCCTCACCAACCAGGTGGCGGCCAACCCCTGGCTGTTGCTGGCGGCGGCTGGGCTGCTGCTGGTGTTTGGCGTGTTGGAGTCGCGTCTGCGCTGGCCGGTGGTTGATCCGGCGCTTTTCCGGCGACTGGCGTTCACGGCGGCGTCGGGGTTGAGCCTGCTGATCGGTGCCGCGCTGATCATCGCCATGGCGGTGATTCCGCTGTATTTCTACACCGTATTGAACCGGCCCGAAATCGAGAGTGGTCTGGCGCTGCTGCGGCTCACGGCGCTGATTCCGGTGGGCGCGCTGCTAGGGGGCTGGCTCTCCAGCCGCATCGGCCTGCGCGTGACCGCCGCGCTGGGCTGCCTGCTGACCGCCACCGGGTTCGTGCTGATGCACTTCTGGACCGTGAGCGTTGCTGACGCGCAGATCACCGCCGCGACTGTGGTCGCCGGGTTTGGCTTTGGCCTGGTGATCGCGCCGATCAGCACGTCGGCGCTCAACGCCGTGGCGGCGCGCCAATCGGGCAGTGCTTCCGCGCTGATCACCGTGCTCCGCATGATTGGCATGATCGTGGGGCTGGGGGTGCTCGTGGCATGGGCGCTGACGCGCTTCAACACGATGCTCAGACAGTTCCCCAAACTCGCACAAAATCCGGGAGAGTCGCCTGCTGACTATTTAGCGCGCGAGCAGAACTTCTACTATCATCTCGGAGTACTCGCTGCGCATCTGGTGCTCACCGATACCTTCCTTGTGGCGGCGGCGCTTTGCGCGCTGGCGGTGATTCCCGCGCTGCTGCTCTGGCGGCGTCCGGCCACGGGCGACCAGAACGGCCAGCACGCGTACGCGAGCTACGTCGCGCCGATGGCCTGATG
>DASYGC010000854.1:0-14158 GCA_036000225.1 Ktedonobacterales bacterium
CCCGGATCAGAAACCCAGTTTCGCCAGACGCTCAGCGAATTCGAGAATTTGAAGATACCGGGCTTCATCAGCACCCATCTCTACCGCATGGATGCCGACCCCAATGAATACTTCATGACGGTGATCTTTGCCAGCAAAGAAGCCTACCAGGCGAACGCCGAAAGCACCGCGCAAGACGCGCGCTATCGCCAGATGCTCGCGTCGCTCGACGGGGAACCCGTCTGGCATGACGGCGAGATTACCTACGGTCGTTAAACCCGTTCGCCGCCATCGGCCGTGCGAATATCTGGCGGCTGAGCGCCAGGGCGGGTCCTGGTTCTCGCGTCGCTCCAGCTGGCGGCGATGCTCCGCGAGCGGCCTGCAGCGCTGAGCTTCGGGCGCAGGAAGGCGCCCAGCGGGCGCCTTCCCACCGAAGCGATGTGGCACACACTGGACATGCCAGAGGGAGTTCTCATGAGCCATCAATCCCAGCCACCCAGTCCCAGGGAGGCGCTGATCGCCTTCGATCAGGCGCGCGATGCCTTTCTCGCGGCGTTCGCGCGGGCCCCCGATGAAGCCTTATCCTTCGTACCAACTGGCGACGAATACGCCGTTGGCGTGCTCCTCAGCCACCTGCGCGACCCACTGCGTGACTACATGGCGCTGTGCGCAGCTATGCTCTCCGGTGACTTTGCTCCGGTCGATAACCGCCGCGATGCCAGCGGCGCCGCGGCCGATGCGCGCCATCATGCCGCTCTGGCCGCGCTCCGGCCCACTGGTGCCGACCGCGCCCGCCTCCTGGGCGAATTGGCACAGGCTCACCAGCAGGTCCATACGCGCATCTCCTCCCTCGACGACGCCACGTTCAACCGGCAGGCGCTCATCACCTTCTCCGCTGGGTCCGCGGCCTCTCCGACTGCGGCACGCGACATCATGGGCTGGCTGACCGACCACTATCGCGAGCACACCGAGCAGGTTGGGACCATGCTAGAACAGTGGCGCCGGTAACAACGTGTGGTCTTGCGTCAGCGGACACTACGCGCCTGGCCAGCCGGGAGCGGAAAGCGGGTGGTGAAAGACTGGTAAGGCGCGCCTGCTCACGCTGGCGGAGCCGGTGCGGGGATGCGGTGGCCGGAGCCAGAGGCCGAGGGTGGCAGCGCCCAGGGTCGGTGGGCCGCAAGGTAGATGCGCCGACGCCACGCCAGGTACAGCGCGCCCGCCAGCGCCAATCCCACCAGCGCCAGCCCCGCCAGCGTGGGCAGCTCGCTGGTCGCTACATCCAGCCAGGGCAGCAGGTGCGTATGCGCGTACCAGGCGTGAATGTGCCGCTGCAGGTAGGCGGCGAAGAGCGTGACCCCACCGAACAGCGCCGTGATGGCGTAGAAGAGTAGCGCGATCTGGCGCTGGCTGAAGCCGCCCGCCAGCAGGCGGTGATGTAGGTGCGAGCGGTCGAAGCCGAACGGCGAGCGGCCCGCGCGCAGCCGGCGCACAATGACCCGCGCGACATCCAGGATCGGCACGCCCAGCAACAGCAGGATCGTGGCCAGCTTGGCGCCGCCAGCGTTGGCCAGCACTGCCAGCGCCAGTCCCAGAAACATGGCGCCGCTATCGCCCATGAACAGCCGAGCGGGATACCAGTTCAGCGGCAGAAAGCCGAGCGTGGCGCCCGCCAGCACGGCGCAGAGCAGGGCGGGTCCTGGCTGGCCGAGCATCCAGCTGATGGTGGCCATCACCGCCGCCGCGATGCTCACCACGCCGGCGGCCAATCCATCGGTGCCATCCATCCAGTTGACCGTGTTCATCATGCCCACGATCCAGAACCAGGTGAACGGCACGGCCACCCACAGACTGAGCGCAATGAGATGCTCGCCACCGGAGCCCAGTGGATTGTGCAACACCTCGATCAGCGTGCCGTGCGCGCCGGGAAACATCGCCACCAGCGCCGCCAGCGTCTGCACGCCCAACCGCAGCCCCACCGGCAGTCCACGCAGATCGTCGTAGGCCATGACGGCCACGATCACCACCGCCGCCAGCAGCAGCCCCACGTAGACGTGGGCTTCGTACGCGCCGCGCGGCCAGTAGAGCACACACGAGACGGTGAGAAACGCGACGAAGATAGCGATCCCACCGAGCCGGGGCACCGGGCGGGTGTGCACCCGCCGCGCCGATGGCAGATCGAGCCAGCCGTGTCGCAGGCACACGCGCAACACCACCACGCAGAGCACGAAGGTCAGCACGGCGGCCAGCGCCGCCCCCGCGACGAGCAGCGCCGGCGACGCAGCCCACGTGGCTGATCCTGGCCAGAGCGTGCGGAGAAGCACGACAGTATCCTCTCGCGCGCACGACAATCAGGTGGCGACGGTGCGCACCCATCGCGCTCTTCATTGTACGCACGCGCGTCGCCTGTGCCGCACGCTTCTCGCTGATGATGCGCCAGCTGGTATTCGCTCCAGCGCGTCGTGTGTGGCTGCGGAGAGTAGCTCGTCGCGTCAGAAGCTGAGGGATGCTCCACCTGACGCCAGTCGCTCGACGACGTTCGCCGCGGTGACTACCCGGGCGCCTTCGATCAAGTCTCGTTCGGAGATGCCGCGTGGTTTGGTACAGGAGCCGCAAGCCCAGATCTGGCCGCCATTGGCGAGGAAGGATGCGATGACGTCCTTGAGTGGCTGGAAGCCCTCTTTCTGGATGCCGTCGACATAGCCGCGGGTGGCCAGCCAGACGCCATCAATGGTGAGCAGCACGACGGCATCCTGGTCGGCTGAGGCCGCGACATTGCCGACGACGAAGGCGAGTGTGGCGCGCTCCGGGTCTTCCCGGCCATGCGTGCAGTTGACGGTGAGCTGGTTCATGGTTGTTTCCTCTCCCTCCGGTCAGTCACTCTTCTTGCGCAAATAGAAACACAGGGTTCGCGGCGGCGCTTCGATCACCGCGAGCAACTCGTGCCCCGACAGGCGGCTCCACGAGGCAATGTCTTCGCGCGCGGCGGGATCGTCCACGCGCACTTCGAGCACCTGGCCGGATCGCAGTGCACGCATCCTGGCCTTGATGGCCGGCGTGAGAAGGGCGCAGGTCGCGCCCGCTGCCTCAGAGAGCCCCGTCATTTCCAACACTGCATCGGCCGACGGAGCGGTTATGCCGGTTGTCGACTCAATACCATCCATACTCCCTCCTCCCGCGCTATGCTTGCGTGCCACAACCGCGACGGATAGTTGGCCCGCACGCTGGTCTGCCGCCTATAATGTGGTCAACTGAAGATCAGTGTACATGGGCGGGCCGCGTCAGACAATGATTGATGCGCGGAGAGTATTGATTGAAACACCGGAATGTGCCGCGAGCGAGTCGGGCTCCGGCGGGAGCGTCGTAGATGGATGTCCTTTCCGATGCGCTGCGCGTGGTGCGCCTGTCAGGCGCGGTGTTCTTCACGGCCAGACTCTCCTCGCCCTGGTCAATACAATCTCCGCCCGCAAGCGATCTCGTCTCGCTCCTGAGATTGCCGTCGGATTGTGTGACGCTCTTCCACGTGCTGGTTGAGGGCCACTGCCTGGTAGCGCTGGAGGGGCACCAAACGGTCGAGTTGGAGGCCGGCGATGTCGTGATCTTGCCGCGCGGCGCGGGGCATGTGATGGGAAGCGACCCACAGACTACCCCGAAGCCCATGAGCGCGCTCCTACCGCCGCTTACGAGCGAGCGTATCCCAGACATCGTCGCTGGCGGGCGTGGCGAGGTTACGCGCTTTATCTGTGGCTACTTATATTGCGATCAGCAGTTTAATCCGCTCATGGGCACATTGCCTGAGGTACTGGTAGTAAGCAGCCACAAGCGTAACGAGTGTGGTCAGACGCGAGGCGACTGGGCCGGTCCGGGAGTGCGTGCGGCCATAATCCAGTCGGGAGAGTGGCTCGAAACGACACTACGCTATACCGTCGAGGAGGCGAATGGCGCGGGTCCGGGCAGCGCGCTAATGCTGGCGCGGCTGGCCGAGATTCTCTTCGTCGAAGTGTTGCGCCGCTACATGAAGGAGCTTCCGCGGACGGAGCGGGGATGGCTGGCCGGGGTGAAGGATCCCGTGGTGGGGAAGGCCCTTCAGTTGCTGCACGCGAGTCCCGAGCGCACCTGGACCGTGGAGGAACTCGCCCGCGCCATCGCTGTCTCGCGCTCGACACTGGCAGACCGCTTCACGGGACTGATCGGCGAGCCGCCGATGCGCTACCTGACGCGATGGCGTATACAGGTCGCGGAACATCTGCTCAGGCAGACGAACCTCAGCATCTTCGCGGTGGCGGAGCGCGTGGGGTACGCGTCGGAGGCAGCGTTCAGCCGTGCCTTCAGGCGCTATGTTGGCCGACCGCCCGCGTGGTGGCGGCTAAGCCAGGTGTAATGCGCCGCGCAGGTCACCCGTCGCCGTGACTCATCTCGCCGCCTGCTCATCCACTCACCCACCGGCTGGTGGCACTGATGCATCTGCCGCGCTTTCGCCGCTGCTCGTCTCGGCAACGACTGGGGATGCATTCAGCGCGGCGACCGCGGGCGCGTCGGCGTAGACGCCGCGATACTCGGGCGGCACCAGAGCGGCGATGTGTCGCATGATGGTGTCGATGCCGCGTTCCAGGTCCTCGCGCCGGCGCTTGCCACTGACTTCCAGGGTGAACGGCGTGCCATAGACCACGTGTACCGTAGGCGCCCACGGCCCATAGTGGCC
The DNA here is from genome assembly GCA_036000225.1 of Ktedonobacterales bacterium. Classification (GTDB taxonomy): domain Bacteria; phylum Chloroflexota; class Ktedonobacteria; order Ktedonobacterales; family JADMIN01; genus DASYGC01. Next base: position 4,679 of record DASYGC010000854.1, read on the forward strand.
CTTGAGCACCCGCTCCGTGCCGGCGATGCCCACCGGCACGATCGGTGCGCCGGTGCGCATGGCGATCAGCGCCACCCCGGCGAGGCCCGCGGCCATCTTGCCTGTGCGGCTGCGGTGCCCTTCAGGGAAGACGACCAGCATCTGCCCCGCGCCCAGCAACTCCTCGGCGGTGCGTAGCGACTCGCGGTCGCCCTCGCCCCGGCGCACGGGAAAGGCGTCCAGTCCGCGCATGATCGCGCCCAGCACGGGCACCCGAAACAACTCGATCTTGCCCATGTGGTGCTGGTGACGCTTCACGTAGAAGCCGATGGTCGGAATGTCCATGAAGGTGATATGGTTGCCGACCATAATCACCGGCCCCCGCGCTGGGATGTTCTCCAGACCCGTGACATCGAGCTTCTCAACGAAATGGATGAAGGGTGTGACGATTGCCCGGCACAATTCATAGAAACGGCGGTGTTCTTTCATGCCAGCAGCCCCACCATCTCCAGAATACGCTCGACGACGTCATCCGCTTGCAGATCATCGGTATGGATGCGCACGGCGTCAGCGGCGGGGCGCATCTTGCCGGCATCCAGGTCGTCGCGCAGTGCCATCTCGGCGCAGACCGAGTCGAACGATGGCGCGGTGGCGCCGAGTTGGGCCAGCAGGTCGTGATGGCGGCGGCGCGCGCGCTCCTCGACCGCTACTATCAGATAGATCTTCAGATCGGCGTCGGGCAGCACTACCGTGCCAATATCGCGCCCGACCATCACCACGCCGCGACTATCCGCCAGCGCCCGCTGGCGCGCGAGCATCGCATGGCGCACGCGCGGATGTGATGAGGTGAGCGGCACCGCGGCTTCCACCGCTGGTGAGCGCAGCTCCGGCGTCACATCGCGCCCGTCCACCAGCACGGTATACTGGCGGCCGTCGTTCTGTGTCGGTGGCAGCACCTCGAACCGCGTCAATTCCGCCAGTTCGCCGAGCCCAGCCACATCCTGGGGGGCGATGTGCCGCTCCAGCGCCACAACGGTGAGCGCGCGATAGAGCGCGCCCGTGTCCACATAGAGATAGCCCAGCCGCCGGGCCAGCCGCTCGCCAATGGTGCTCTTGCCTGAGCCGGCCGGCCCATCAATGGCGATTTGCGGGTGCTCGCGCATGCGCCTGCTCCCCCACTCACGGCGGGTGGTGCGCGCGGCGATGCCACCCTCGCCGGCCCGCGCTCCCCGCCGCATTCTCCGCCATTATAGCAGGGACGAGCCTCCGGTGGTATCAACCGTCAGTTGACGGTGGCGGAACGATCAGGCGGGCGCCGCGCTGGTAGGTGAGATAGGTCCAGGCCCACTGGAACATGACCACGAAACGGTTGCGATAGCCGATCAGGTACAGGATGTGGACGCCGGTCCAGACCAGCCAGGCCAGCCAACCACTCAACTCCAGATGCCAGATCTGAGCGACGGCAAACGAGCGCCCCACCGTAGCCAGATTCCCCTTGTCGCGGTAGGTGAACGGCGGAAGCGGAGCGGTGTCGCCCGCGGTACGCCGCGCGATCGCGCGGGCCACGTAGTGCCCCGCCTGCATCGCCACCTGCGCCACACCTGGCAGCGTCTGCTCGCCGCTGGCTACGGCGGCGGTGTCGCCGATGACGAAGATCGCGGGATGGGCGGGCACACTCAGATCGGGATTGACCGGCACCCGGCCCGCGCGATCGGTTGCGACGCCCAACCAGCGCCCTGCCGGCGAGGCCACCACTCCCGCCGCCCAGAGCGCGGTCTGTGCCGCCACCCGTTCGCCGCCGATGGTGACGCCCTCGGCGTCCACTGCGCTGACGGCTTTGCCCGTGTGGACCTCGACGCCCAGATGTTCCAGCCCGCGTTGCGCCTGGTCCGAGAGATGTCGCGAGAATGCGGGCAGGATGCGCGGACCGGCCTCTACCAGCAGCACCCGCGTGGTAGCTGGGTCGAAGTGACGGAAATCGTGGCGCAGCGCCTTGTGCGCCAGTTCGGCGATAGCGCCCGCCAGCTCAACGCCGGTTGGACCCGCGCCGACGATGACGAACGTCAGCAGCGCCGCCCGCCGTGCCGGATCGCACTCCAGTTCGGCCCGCTCGAAGGCCGTCAGAATGCGGCGGCGCAGCATGGTCGCATCGGCGAGCGATTTCAGGCCGGGGGCCACTGGCTCCCAATCGGCATGCCCGAAGTAGCTGTGACGGGCACCCGTCGCCAGAATCAGATAGTCGTAGGGGACGGCCCGCTCGCCCACCAGCACCCGCTGGCCCGCGACGTCCACACCGGTCACCTCACCCAGCTGCACCTCGGCGTTCCGCTGCCGCCGCAAGATGCCGCGAATCGGATAGCTGATATCCGCGGGCGAGAGTCCCGCCGTTGCCACCCAGTACAGCAGTGGCTGAAACACGTGGTGGTTGATACGGTCGATGACGGTAACATCCACTGGTGCGTGGCGTAGCGCTTTGGCTGCCTGTAAGCCGCCGAAGCCGCCACCCACGATGACCACATGCGGGCGGCGCCCCGTCGCCCGCGCCGCGACGCCGGTTGCCTCAGGCGCATCCATCTCAGCTGCCGCCAGCGATGAGTCGCTCAACATCGCAATGCCTCATTCCCCGCTGGACCCCTGTCGTGGGTCCCATGTCGTCTTCTTTCCATGACAGAGTATAGGCCGAGTTGCGCGCAAATGCCGCCGCGACTGGCCCGTTCACCGCTCCCAATACGTGGCCCGCTTGCCCTCTTTCACGGAGACAGGGCGAGCGGGCCATCGGTGACGGTCACCGTCTGATCCGAATTGAACGATAGGACACGGGTCTGGAACGCCAGGACGGAGGTTACTTGCCTGGGTCTTCCAGCTCGAAGCCGACTTCGAGTGTCACCTGATACTCGATGCCGGTGCCGCTGATCCGGCCGCGCTGTTCTTTCACCTCGAACCACTTCAGATTGCGCAACGTCTTGCGCGCCCGACTAATGGCCATCTTTCCCGCATCGTCGAAGCCTTTAGTCGAAGTGCCCACCAGGGTCGTCGTCTTATACACCGTGCCATCGGTCGCCATGTGTGCGCTCCTTTTTCTCGGTCCACCCCTGGCGCGCGAAGACCCCCCGCGCGAGGCGGCCTCGCGCGGGATGATGCGCCAACGGGCCACAGCGCCGCACAAACGGGGCCAGCATCACGCCAGCGTGATGACGAACGCGTTGACGCGCATGCTGCCGGCGCACCCTGGCAATGGGCAGGCGAGCACTGCTCCCAGCTGGCCGGGACCGAGAGCAATGCGCTGCTGGCACATAGGGCAGCACACACTGGTTTCGCCGCCGCGAGCGAGCGCGGTCACGACGATGGGGCCATAGGCCGCGCCGACCAGTTCGACGGGATAGATGCGCCCCAGGTCGCCGCCGCAGACCGCCAGCGGCTGCCAGGGGTGGAGCGCGAGGTGGCTCAACTCGCCGGGCAGCGGCAGCGCCGCCCGCACCACGCCGCTGGCCGGATCGCGCAGTTCGAGCTGCTTGCGCAGGCTGGTGCAGATGAGCGAATGGCCATCGGGGCTGAAGGCGCAGCAGCCGACGTAATACGCATGCCCGCTGAGCGTGGCGCGTGGCCGGTCGGTCGCTGTGTCCCACAGTTTGAGCGTGGCATCCTGACTGCCGGTGGCCGTCGTTGCGCCGTCGAGGCTGATCGCCACAGCGGTCAAGTGCGACGTGTGGCCCACGCTGGTGCGGTGTGGGTGGCTGACCCGGGTGTCCCAGAGCTTGAGCGTTTCATCCCGACTGGCGGAGACCAGCGTGCACCCATCGGGACTGAAGGCGCAGGCGGTGAACCAGCCATCGTGACCGGTGAGCGTGGCGCGCTCGTGGCCGGTGGCGACCTCCCACAGCTTGGGGCGGCGATCGTACTTGCTCGTCGCCAGAATGCCGCGCCCATCCGGGCTGAACGAGCAGAGATCCACGGTGCTGCTGTGTTCAGCCAGGGTGCGCATTAGCGCCGGCGTCTCGTCCAGGCTGGTGCGCTGACGCAGCCAGGGCGCCGCTCCCGGCAGCGCGTGCCGTGCCGCTTCGTGTGCCAGCACCTCCGCCACCGCCGGCTCAGCCTCCCAGCGCAGCCGGTTGTACAGCACTGGCCACAGCAACTCGGGCTGCCGCGCCAGTTGGTGCGCTTCGCGGGGCAGTGCGCGGGCGAAGGCGTCGAGGTTGGAGCGATGTGAGCCTGTCATCGACATACGTTTCCCACTCAGCGGTGCCGGCCAAACGGCCACCAGCCGCGACGCGATGCCTTGCCATTCGCGCGAGCAGGCGGGTCCATCGGTGAGGCACGAGGCGGCTCATCCCGCGAGTAGGCCGGCGTGATGACAAACGGATTGACGCGCAGCGTAGCGGGGCAGCCAGTATGCGCGCACGTGATGATGGCGCCCAACTGGCGGCGCGTGAGTTCGGACCATGTGCCACATGCCGGGCAGCGCAGTGCCAGCACCGCTACCCGTTCGTGGGCCGTCACGATCAGCGGGCCATACGTGATGCCGACGAGCTCGGCCATGTCGAGCGCCGCGCCGGCCTCACCAATGGCGATCAGCGGTGCCGCGGGATGCGCTGCGAGGCAGAGCGGTGCGCCTGAGAGACGAAGAGATCCCCGTCTGACGCCGGTGCGGACCTCGAAGAGATTGACCATCCATCCTGAGCCTTCCGCGCCCAGGATCAGCTGTCCATCCGGGCTGAAGGCGAGGCGACTGAGCCTGCCCGTCCCACCTTCAATCAGTGCGGAGAAGTGTCGCTCTTCCTGCCACGTATCAGTCGCCCAAAGACCAATCGTCCCGTCATTGCTCGCGATGGCGAGCAAGGCGCCATCGGGGCTGAAGGCGCAGGCGCTCATCCGCTGGTCCTCGCTGGTGAGTTGCGCCACACGGTCGCCCGACGCCGGATCCCAGATGAAGACGACATCATCGGTGAGGGCCGCGATGTAGCGGCCATCCGGGCTGAAGGCGCAGCCTTCCGAGCCCTTCATCCCGCCTGGCAACTCGCCCGCAGGTGTCGCGTGCGCCTGCCTCGTGCGCAGGTTCCAGAGCCGCAGGGTGCCATCATGACTGACCGAGGCCAGTGTGCTGCTGTCGGGGCTGATGGCGCATGCCCAGACGCGATTCGTGTGCCCGAATAGTGTGGCGCGCTCCTGGCCCGTGTGGGCATCCCACACGCGCAGCGTGCTGTTCTCCAGCCCGGCGGCTATCGTGGTGCCATCAGCGCTCCAGGCGCACGTCAGATTCCATGCCCCGGCGTTGTCGCTCGGCTCGCCAAGGGTTCTGCGCAACCTGCTGGTGCCGGTCTCCCAGATCTTGAGCGTGCCATCCAGGCTGGCCGACACCACCTCGTCGCCCCGCGGGCTGAAGGCGCAATCATAGATCATGTTAGTGTGGCGCTCCGCTGACGTTTCCTGCGCCCCTGCGGCGCCGACATCCCACAGGCGCACGGAGCGATCGCGGCCAGCCGATGCGAGCACCGCGCCATCGGGGCGGAATCCGCACCAGGTAACGCGGTTCGTGTGCCCCAACAGGATAGCGCGTCGGCCTCCCGTCTGAGCATCCCACAGCACCAGCGTACGGTCGGCGCAGGCCGCCACGCAGGTTGTGCCATCTGGGCTGAAGGCGCAGCTCTCGACCGATGCCGCGTGCGTCAATACGGCGCGTTGCCGACCCGTCGTGGAATCCCAGAGCCGCAGCGTTTGGTCTGAGCTGCCGGAGAGGATGGTTTGGCCATCTGGACTGAACGCGCATCCCGTTATCTCACCAGCATGTCCGCGCAGCACGCGGCGCTCCTGGCCCGTTTTCGCGTCCCACACGATGAGGGTACGATCTACGCTGCCTGTGAGCAGCGCCGTCCCATCGGCGCTCCACGCACAGGTGACTACCTGATCGAAGTGGCCGTGAACCTCGCCAATGGCCGTCGTCTCCGCCAGTTCCTGGCCCGTCATCGCGTCCCAGAACTTGAGCGTCCGGTCGCGGCCCACCGACACGATCCATCTGCCATTGGGCGTGATGGCGCAGCCATCCACCGGATAGGTGTGCCCGCGTAGGGTCACGCGCTCGCTGCCGGTGGCGACATCCCACACCTTCAGCGTCCCATCATGGCTCGCGGAAACCAGTGTCGCGCCGTTGCGTTCGAACCGTATCGCCGTAATGCCATCTTGATGGCTGGTCCATGTGCCGCGCCGCTCGCCAGTTGCCAGCGCGAAGACCTCCAGCCGGCCGTCGCTAGTCCCGATGACGAACAGCTCGCCGTTTGGGCTGGTGGTGCCAAGGCTAATCTCCTCGGCCTGCACTCCCACCTCCATGAGTTGTTGGCCGCTGAATCCATCCCACAGCCGCACCGTATGATCCCAGCTGGCTGTCATCGCCCGGCGCCCATCGGGGCTGATGGCGCCGGCGACGACTTCGCGCTGGTGCCCGCGCAGTGTCGCGCGTGGCTGGCCCGTGCGCACGTCCCAGATCGTGGGGGTCTCGCCGTTGGCCTGCAGGATAGCTGTGCCATCCGCACACCAGGCACAACTCTTCACGAAATCGCTGGAACCTGCGAAGGTCATTTGCTCGCGTCCGGTCGTGGCATCCCAGACCTTGAGCACACCGTCGTCGCTCCACGAAGCGACCTGGGTTTCATCCGGACTCCAGCAGCAGTCCACCACGCTATGCCGATGCCCGGCCAGCACCAGCAGCGAGCGTCCTGTGGCGACATCCCAGATGCGCAGGGTTCCATCCTCACTGGCCGATACTAGCCGCGTCCTCGCCGCATTGAAGCGGCACGCATTCACCAGCTTGCGATGGCCGCGCCAGCAGGCATAGGCTCGCCCGCTCGGGATCTCCCAGATGTGCAGCGCCCCATCCTGGTCTGGCGACACGACCAACCTGCCATCAGGGCTGCACTCGCAGAATTCTTCGTATGCCTGACGCTCGCGCTGGCTGACCAAACGTCTGATGCGCTGCCCGCTCGCCACATCCCACAGACTCACATGCCCATCCCGTAAGCCCAGTGACCTTGCGACCATGATGGCAGACCCATCGGGGCTGAAGGCGCAGGCAGAGACATTCCCGATGGCCTGCTCGATCGCGGGCCAGGTCTCTCCGGTGTGCGCATCGCTGAGCCACAGACCCTCATCCCCGTCCGTTCCCGCCAGGATCAGCCTGCCATCGGGGCTAAACGCGCAACACTGGACCCCTTGTCGGCGTGTGCTGGGGTCGCCCTGTGGCGTGATGGTCAGGGCGATCTGACCAAGAGCGGTATCCCACATGCGCAGGATGCCATCTTCTGCAGCGGACGCCAGACGCGTGCCGTCAGGATTCCAGGCGCACGCGTTGATCTCAAAATCGTGGCCGACCATGACGCGCATCAGTGCGGACGATTCGAGCGAGCGTGTGCGCAGCCGCAACCACGGGGCTGCTCCAGGTGCGCTGCGCCGTGCCAGCTCCGCCGCGAGCAGCGCGGACACCGCCCCATCCTCCCACTGTAGCCGGTTGTACACCTGCTGCCACAGGATGCCAGCCTGCGTGGAGAGGTTGTGTGCCTCGCGCCGCATTGCGCGGCTGAACGCGTCGAGGATGGCATGGCGGGTGGCAGGGGATGGGCTGGTCATCGGTGCGTCCTTCCTGCTCAGCGGCGCCGGTGGAAGGGCCACCGTCCCCGTCGAGGTGCCGGCCGCTCGGCCGCGGTCGCGCCAGCACTGCGTTCAGTCGCCAGCGTCGGGTGTGATGGGTCGAATTGTAGCAGATGAATCGCGAACGGATTGACTCGCAGATGCGCTGAACAGATAGGTGTTGGGCAGACGAACAGTGCGCCAAGCTGACTGGGATTGAGGACATGTGAGCGCCGGCAGGCAGGGCAGGTCACTGTGAGCTCGCCACCACCACCATCACCACCGCCTTCTCGCGCCGTCACGATCAACGGAGATCGGGGGAAGCCCATCAGCTCGACCAGGTAGAGCGTGCGCAAGTTGCCCGCACACACCGCGTAAGGCCGCACAGGATGCATGGCCAGACAGTGCAGATTGCCCAGGTTGGGTATGCGGCCATACTCGATGCCAGTCTGCGGGTCCCACGCGATAAGGATCGAGTCGCGATGCCCGGCCGAGAGCAGAGTTCGTCCATCCGCGCTGAATCTGCTCGTGCGCTGCCGTTGACAGGCCAGGTATCCACGCATTTGCCGACGATCAAGATCATACACGCTGATAAAATCGACCCAGTTATCCGCGACAAGTGTCGAGCCATCGGGACTGAACTCACACTTATAGACGCCGTTCGAACTTTCGGTATTGATGGTCTCGATCAGTTGACCGGTCTGCGCATCCCACAATCTCATTGTGTCATCACGGCTTGCCGACAGGATGATCGTGCCGTCGGGGGAGTAGGCGCAGTCAACTACTCCCCGGGAATGACCATCCAGGGTAGCCCGCTCCTGACCGGTGCGCGCATCCCAGATCTTGAGGGTCGTGTCACTGCTCGCCGACACGACTGTGGCGCTGGTGGGACTGTAGGCGCATGCCATAATGTGGTCGCGATGCCCCTGCAACGTCGCACGTTCCTGCCCGGAGAGTGTGTCCCAGAGTTTGAGTGTATTGTCATCGCTGCACGAAAGAATCGTCGTGCCGTCTGGGCTGAATACGCACTCCGTGACGCGGCCCCTGTGGCCAAGCATGATGGTGCGTTGCTGGCCAGCCGCCACGTCCCAGAGCATGAGGCTGCCATCGAAGCTCGCGGAGACGAGCAGTGTGCCGTCTGGGCTGAACGCGCAGGCAGTAGCAACACTCTTATGTCCGGTGAGCGTGCAACGCTCGCGGCACGTGTCAGTATCCCAGAGCTTGAGCACGCCGTCGTTATCCGCGGTGGCGATGAGAGCGCCGTCCGTGCTGAACGCGCAGGCAGCGATCGAGTTGCGATGCCTGAGCGGCTGGATCGTGTTCACCTGATCGCTGACCGCTCTCTGGAAGTCCCAGAGCCTGATCGTGTTATCCGTTCCCCCAGTGGCTATCGTGCGACCATCACCACTCATAACACACGTCTTGACGGTGTTCGAATGGCCCAGGAGCTCGGCGCGCACCTTGCCCGTGTTGGCATCCCAAAGTGTGAGCATGCCATCCTGGCCCGCGGACAAAATGGTGCTGCCGTCCGGGCTGAACGCGCAGTCTTCGAAGCCGCCAAGAGGAAACGGGCGCTTGCCGCCAGACAAGGTCACGATCTCCCGTCCGGTGCCAATATCCCAGAGCTTGAGCGTATCATCGCGGCTGCCTGTCACGATGCGACGACCATCAGGGCTTATGTCGAGTGAGGTCACGATGTCGCTGTGATGTGTGGTAATCGCCTTGAGCTCGTTGCCCGTCCGCGCATCCCAGATGCGGAGAACCGCATCTAGATTGCCCACGGATACCAGCGATGCGCCGTCTGGGCTGAAATGACAATCCCAGACCTCTCTGGTGGGAACGCGCAGTGTGGCGCGTTCCTGCTGCGTGCGAATATCCCATAGTTTT
>DASYGC010000855.1:0-2079 GCA_036000225.1 Ktedonobacterales bacterium
CGCCGATTTCGACACCACGATCGAGAATATCGACATCGGCGGCCCGGCCATGACGCGCAGCGCCGCCAAGAACCATGACTGGGTGACGGTGGTGGTGGACGTGGAAGATTACGGCGCCGTGCTGGACGAGATGAAGGCCAATGGCGGCGGCACCACACTGAAGCTGCGCCGCACCCTGGCGCAGCGGGCGTTTGCGCGCACAGCCGCCTATGACGCCGCCGTGTCGACCTGGTTTGCCGGCGAACTGGCGAAGGAGGGCGAGACCGCGCCGCCGCGCCGCCGCGCGCTGGGTGGATATTTGCGCCAGTCGCTGCGCTATGGCGAGAATCCGCACCAGCAGGCCGCGCTTTACACCTGGGGTATCCCACGTCATGCCCGCTCAACTTCCCTATCCAGTGCCAGCGAACATGTCGCCCCGACGCCCGCGGCACCGCATGCTGGCGGCGCGCCCAAGGCGGTGGCCTCGGTGGCGGGTTCAGCCGTGCTGCATGGCAAGGAACTCGGATTCAACAATATTCTGGATCTGGACGCCGCCCTGGCGACGGTGGCCAGTTTCACACCGCCGGCCGTAGTCATCATCAAGCACACCAATCCCTGCGGCCTGGCCTGCGACGACGTCTTGCTGGAGGCGTATAAGCGGGCGCACGCCGGCGACCCGGTCTCCGCCTATGGCGGGATCATCGGCTTCAATCGTGAAGTGGATGAGGCGACGGCCGCTGAGCTGTCGTCGATCTTCTATGATGCGATCATCGCCCCATCGTATAGCGACGCCGCCCTGCTGCTGTTGCGCCAGAAGAAGAACCTCCGCCTGCTGGCGACGGGCGCGCCCATCGGGCCAACATTCGCCCGCTCCACCACGGCCGATTTGAACACCCTGGATGTGCGCCGGGTGAGCGGAGGCGTCCTGCTGCAAACCCACGACTATGCGCTCTCCGACCAGGATATCCAGCGCCAGGTCGTGACCGAACGCGAGCCGACCCTGGACGAAGTCACCGACCTGCTCTTCGCATGGAAAGCCGTGCAGCATGTCAGGTCGAACGCTATTGTGCTGGCCAAACGGCTGACCGTCGTCGGTGTCGGCGCTGGGCAGACGAATCGCGTCTTCAGCGTCGAGATCGCCGTGCAAAAGGCAGGTAGCCGCGCGCGTGGCAGCGTGCTGGCCTCAGATGCGTACTTCCCCTTCCCCGATGGTGTCGAGGCGGCCTGTAAGGCGGGAGTTACCGCCATCATTCAGCCAGGAGGCTCGATCCGCGACGGTGATGCCATCGCGAAGGCCAATCACTATGGCGTCGCCATGGTGATGACGGGCGTGCGGCACTTCCGCCACTGATTGGAGGGCGACCGCCATGGCTAGCTCAGAGATCGTCGCGCCAGCGGATATTGAGGCGGCGGCGGCGCGGTTGGAAGGCCGCGTCTGGCACACGCCCGTCGAGCGCTCGTTGGCGCTCTCGGAGCGCACTGGCGCCGAGGTGTGGCTGAAGTGTGAGTGCTTTCAGGCCACCGGCAGTTTCAAGCTGCGTGGCGCGCTCAACCGCCTGTTGACGCTGAGCCAGTCCGCACTGGCACGGGGCGTGATCACCGCCTCCGCGGGCAACCATGGCCTGGGCGTGGCCGAGGCCGCGACGCGGTTGGGGCTGGCGGCGACGGTGGTCGTGCCCGAGACCGCCTCGCCCGCCAAGCTGCGCGCGCTGGAGAACTATGCCGCGCGCGGCATCGCGTTGGTGCGCTTCGGCGCCGGCTACGATGCCGCCGAGGCCCACGCGCTGGAGCTGGCATCCACGAGCCAGCGCACCTATGTCTCGGCGTACAACGATCCCGCGGTGATCGCCGGTGGTGGCACCGTGGCCCTGGAGGCGCTACATGATGTGCCGCAAGCCGACGTGCTCGTCGTGCCGGCGGGCGGCGGTGGGCTGATCGGTGGCGTCGGCGTGTGGGCCCGGCACGCGCGGCCAACCGCGCGGGTGGTGGGCGTGCAGCCAGAGACCTCGCCCGCGTTGCTCGCCGCGCTGCAAGCGGGCCGGCTGGTGACCGTGCCGGTCGGCGCCACGCTCGCCGATGGGCTGGCCGGCAACATCGAGG
>DASYGC010000856.1:0-2274 GCA_036000225.1 Ktedonobacterales bacterium
TCTCCTCCTTGGAGCGACGGTACAGCACGTAGACCTTCTCAGCGCCGAAGCGGATCGACGAGCGGCAGCAGTCCATCGCTGTGAAGCCCGCGCCCAGCACGACGACCCGCTTGCCGACATAGACCGGCTCGCCGAAGTTGACCTTCTCCAGGAAGGGCAGGCCCGCGACGACACCGTGGTAGTCGGCGCCGGGCACAACCTTGTTGTCCGGGCCAGTCAACGGATTCGAGAGCATCGTGCCCGCGCCGATATAGACGGTGGCGTACTCGTTCAGCAGGTCGGTCAGTTGCACGTCTTTGCCGACGAAGGTGTTGAGCCGCACCTCGACGCCCAGCGCTTCGAGATACTCATCGATTTCTTCCTGCGTCACCTCGCGCGGCAGGCGCCAGACGGGGATGCCGCCCACCATCATGCCACCGGGAGCAGGATACATGTCGAAGACGGTGACGGGGTAGCCCATCTCGGCAAGCTCGCGGGCGCAGGCCACGCCCGCCGACCCCGCGCCGATGACGGCGATCTTCTCGCTCTTGGTCACCGCCGGACGCTCCGGCAGATAGCGGAATTCGCGGTGATCGTGCGCCGCGCGCTTGAGCCAGCAGATCGAGACCGGCTTGCCATCCACCTTGTTGCGGCGGCAGACTGGCTCGCAGGGACGCGCACAGGTGCGCCCCAGCACGCCCGGCACGACATTCGAGCGGCGATTGAGCACATAGGCTTCATCGAAGCGCCCCTGCGAGATCAGCCCGATGTAGTTGGAAACATCGGTGCGCGCTGGGCAGCCCACCTGGCAGGGAATATTGGTCTTATACCAATCGGGTTCGGCGATCTCCGTTTGATACAGGAGGCCGAGATCCGCGTCCTGATCGAGCATGTTTTCTGACCCTTTCGTGACGCTGGCGCGCGGGAGCGTCGCTTGAATCCGTAGGAATCTCTCGCCAAAGCCGCTAGTGGCCGCTACTGCGCCGCATAAAGTATACAATGCTTGCCCGAAAGCGCGCTACCGTAGGGCGTTGCGCCGATTCCCGTAAGGTGGGCGCCTGATAGCTTGCGGCTGAGTCGCCGACCCGTGTCGCGGCGCATGCGCCGCAAGAGTCGTGCCTGCGCTCGGCCAACACTCTTATTCGCCCGCTAGCCCGATTGCTTCTTCCTCGGCCTCCAGGCCCGCCAGCCCGCGTGCGAAGAAGCTGGTGACGCGCTGGCAGTAGGCCGGGCGGTCGAGGAAGTAGGCGCCGCAGTGGTTGGCGCCTGGCGCGAGCCAGAGTTCTTTCGGCTCGCGCGCGGCTGCGTAGAGGCGGTGGGCGTGGCTGACGGGGATCATGTCGTCGTCGGCGCCGTGGATCAGCAGCAGCGGGCGCGGCGCAAGCTGGCTCACCACACGCAGCGGCGCCACATCGCGGCCACGATAGCCCGCGCTGCGTTCCAGGAAGTAGTCGCTGAGGGCGGCGAAGGGCTGGCCGGGCAAGCGAATGACGCGCTGGACGTTGTGGCTAACGACATCAGCATGCGTGGCAAATGGCGAATCCGCGACGATGACGCGCACCTCAGGCCGCTGCGCCGCGCCAAGGATGGCGATGGCCGCGCCCATCGAGAAGCCGATCACGCCGATGTGCGCGTGTGGCAGGCGCCGCTGGGCGTAGTCGAGCGCGGCATAGAAGTCCTGCAGCTCGCGGTAGGCCAGTGTCACGGGTGTGCCACGATGCGCGCCGTGCCCGTGGTAGTCGAAGAGCAGCACATTGAAGCCAGCGCGCCAGAGCGCTGAGCCGATGCCGATCAGGTCAGACTTGCTGCCACGATAGCCTGTGCAGCCGATGATGACGCGATTGGTCTCTGGCCGGGGAAACCACCAGCCCGCCAGCGGACGCTCCTCGTTCGCCGTGGGGATGCGTATATCTTCCCACGCGATGCCTGTCTCGAATGGCGTCACAATGAAGTCGTCGAGGTAGCTGGGAGCGCTCGGCTCCGTCAGCTTACGGGCCACATAGTAGCCCATGCCTGCGCTCACACTCGCCAGCGCCGCCGCGCCCGCGCCCGCCACCAGCGCCGCCCCACGCCAAAGTCGCCGTGCCATATCGGCCTCCCTGAGCCTGCCCGCTCGCACCACGCGCGCCGCATCCACTGCCACGCAAGCGCTCTCGTCATATTCTAACGCCGCGACGCCAGCGCATGTCTGTTTGCGGGCTATCGGATCGTCGGCTGCCTTGCCCACCCCGCGCCCGTTGGGAGGCGCACGCGCCGCAGGCAGCGCCAGCGGGGAGCGCCAGCAAGGAGCGGAGC
>DASYGC010000857.1:0-13677 GCA_036000225.1 Ktedonobacterales bacterium
ATTCGGTGGCACCGGCGCTCGCTCGCGGTGCCGTTGGCTCAACTGGAAGGCGTGGGGGTGGACGGCGACACGGCACAGGCCATCGGAGATTGGCGCTATTGGGTTCAGCAAGGATACGAGTTGTAGCGATTTTCACCGGCACGCTAGCGCGATAGAAGGAGCGGCCATGCGGCCCATGCGACCCATCCGCAACTCAGCCAAAGCGATCATTATCGAGCAGGGCAAGCTGCTCGCCATCCAGAACCGCGACGCCGCGGGCGACTGGTACATCCTGCCCGGCGGCGGCCAGCATCCCGGTGAAACGCTCGTCGAAGCGGTGAAACGCGAGTGCCTGGAGGAAGTCAACGTCGCGGTCGTCGTCGGCGATCTCTGTCTCGCGCGCGAGTGTATTGGCAGTCACCATGAGTTCGCCGAGCACGACGCCGCTGTGCATGAGATCGAGTTCATATTCAAGTGTACGCTCGCCCCCGGCGCCGTGCCAGGCATCGGAACGGAGCCCGATAGCGCCCAGACCGGCTTTGCCTGGCTCGATCTGGCTCACCTGGAGCGCTGGCGCCTCTATCCCGCCATCCTGCGCACCCTGCTGCCCCAGCGCGCCAACCCACCGCACCCCGTCTATCTGGGCGACGTCAATTGAATGCCATCGTTTGCCGCGACACCTGGCGGTCCGCGCCGGCGGCATAGCGTCCTATGGGCATCAGCGGGGTGAGCCGCGCCGTTGCTTCGCACCACCGGATTTCAGCCGCCGGCATCCTGTTGCTCCCACTCCGCCTTCTCCAGCGCGTACTCCACATCATCCCCGTCCCAGATCGCTGGCGCTGTGATGTAGAAGGTGCCCGCCGCCGCGAGTTCATCTGGCGTGATGCGGTACGTTCGTACCAACCGCATGCCCACCTTCTCCATCACCCGCCGCGAGGCGAGGTTGTCCTGATAGGTCGTGGCAATCACCCGCCGCGCGCCCAATTCGTCGAAGCCCTTGCGCAGCAGCGCGCGCGCCCCTTCGGTGGCGTAGCCTTTGCCCCAGGCCGCGCGGCGCAGCCGGTAGCCCAGTGCGATCTCGTGCGCGTCCGCGTTGGCTCCCTCCGCTGGATGGAAGCCGAACCACCCCAGGAAGTCCCCCGTCGTCCGCTCGATGGCGGCCCAGTAGCCGTAGCCATCATTCCACGCATACGAGCGCAGGAACCGTGGCAGGATCTCCCGCTCGATCACCGCGCGCGGCGTCGGCTCGCCGCCATTCAGGAAGCGCATGACGGCGGGATCGCTGTCGAGCTCGAACAAGTTGTCCACGTCGGCGTCGGTGAATTGCCGCAGCAGCAATCGCTCGGTCTCCAGAAAATAGTCGCTCTCGCTCATGCCTGGTGCTCCCTCGTGCCATACCAGCGCCCGGCCGCCCGCAAGAACGCGATGCCGGCCTCCAGCGCGGCCAGCGCCGTTGGCAGCGTCTCGCCGGTGGCATAGTGCGTGTTCAGCGCGCGCCAGAACTGCCGGATGGCCGATCCGGCTTCGCTGTCCGCGGCGGTGCGCGCGATCGCGTCGGGTTTGGGCAGCCGCCACACGGCCAGTGGATCGCCACCATCGCACACCAGCAGGTGGTAGAGCGCCGGCCAGACATCGGTACACAGCCAGCGCAATTCCTGGGCGTGCGGATACCCTCCGCCCAGCAGGTGCGCGCCGAGGCGCAGCGCGTAGCCTTCGGCATCGAGTTCGCCCAGCGCCGCGTGCGCGGCATGGCACAATTCGGCGCTGGTGGCCAGCGGCACGCACGCGTCGCCATAGATGATCTGGTACGCGCCCGGAATCAGGCCGCCGCCGCTGTTGCTGCCGACGGCGTGCGCGGCAAGCTGCGCATAGCGGAACGGACGCGGATCGAGCCGTGCCACATCCTGATAGATCCGCAGCGCCAGTTCCAGAGGCAGCTGTCCCTCAGCGGTCAGCCGCCCCGGCGTGACGTACAGCCGCAGGTCAATATCGCTACAGCCGGCGAGGTAGCCGCCTTTGACCGCCGAGCCGTGCGCCACAATGGTGATCGCGTCACCATCCAGGTGGCGTACACAGATCGCCGCGGCGGCGGCGGCCACCGCGCGGGCGGCGGGCTGTAGTCCCGCCACGTCATAGACCGTCATGCGCGCTCCTCACCCGCCGGATGGCGGCCAGGGTGTGCTCGATCACCTCCAGGTGCTCGGCACGCAACATGGGCCGTAGCGCGGTGGCCGTCTCCTCATAGAGCCGCAGCGCCGCCAGCGCGCGCGTCACCGCGGCTGGCGTGCCCGCGCGATCGGGCAGCGCATCGAGGCCCGCGACCAGGCGATGGCAGCGCGTCCAGGTTGAGTCGAGCCGCATGCCCTGTTCCACGACAGCATAGTACACGTTCTCGCTGCCGATCAGCATCCCCCGGCCCACCGCCACCGCGCGCGTCACCCCCAGCAGCAGGCCCAGCCTCGCATTGACCAGCGCCGACTCATCGGCTGAGGCCACCCCATGCAAGAGTTTGTGGACCTCCTCGGCCAGACCCATCACCAACTCGCTGGCATAACGCTCCGCCGCGGCCGCCACCTGGTGCCACGTGAAGTCTCGCGCCTCGTCGAGCAGCGCGGCAATCGCGCCGGTCGGATCGAGCAACACCCGCGCCTGGCGCAGGCCAGGCACGCTGAAGATCGCCAGTTCCGGCTGCGCCAGCTCGGCGCGTTTGGCGGCCACCGTGGTCGTGGTGATGCTGACCAGCCGCCCATCGCGCACACAGAGGGTATAGCGATCCGCGGACGCGTCAGGCAGTTCAGGCACGTAGCGCTCGAAGTCCACGTCGCTGTACTCGTGTGCCTCGCCACGCGCGTAGCTGCCCAGCAGCAGTGCGCCCACGATCGCGGGATCGGCGGCGAACTCGGCGAGCAACGACCGTTCAGCGGCCTCACCCAGCGCCCTGCGCTCTGGCATGCGGTCTCCTCTCGGCGGTTGTGTGCCGTGCGCAACCGGGCGCGATTCGCCCGTCAGACGCCGCCATTCGCGTGGCCGAACGGTCTAGTGTGGCGTCGAGGCGTCTGGCGCGCTCGTCTGCGCGTTGGGCACGGCAGTCTGCCGGGTCTGCGTACCCGGCGTCTCCAGGTCGCGTATCACACTGAGCCAGCCAGAGAAGCCGAAGCGCCGCGCGCCGAGCAATTGCCACGCGCGCGCCAGCCCCAGTCCATAAACGCCAATCAGCAGACCTGCGAGGAAAAACACCGCGCTGACATTGTGTGGGTCCCGCACCAGGGTGAAGGCATCGGCAAACTCATAGCCGTAGAGCGCCAGCGCCACCAACACCAGAAATGCGCCACGCAACCGGCCCAGCCACGTGCGCTGCTGGCGCAGCAGGTGCCAGGCCAGCGACAGGCTCGACACGATGCTGGAGGCGCTCACGATCAGCGTGACGATCGCCATGCCAGTGCCGGGAACCAGCGCCGAAATCGAGATGAAGAAGGCATTGACCATCGCGGTAAACGTGCTGGCGGCCACCGCCTGCCGTTCGATGGGCGCATCCTGTGCCACGATATGCTCGGGCGCGATTGACACCGCCACGAAGAGCAGTCCCACCAGCGCGGCGCCCGCGCCCGTGCTCGCGGAAAAGAAGGCGACGAAATTTTGCGGCACCACCGTGACCATCTCCTCCGTGGCGGCGCGATCGCTGGTGCGCCCTATGCGTCGTGCTCCAACATACCCGCCGCATCCAGCAGTGTACGCAGCCGGCCGCGCTCGGCCTCACCCAGCGGCAACAGCGGTGGGCGTGGCTCCCCGCCATAGCCCGCGACGAGCTTCAGCGCGGCCTTCAACCCCGCCACCCCATACCCCGACGTCACCGCCGTGTTGGGCGCTACCAGACGCGCCTGCAGTGCGCGTGCCTCATCCAGCCGTCGCGCCTCCCAGAGCGCCAGCAGTTCCAGACAGGCGCGCGGCGCCACATTGGCCAGCGCCGCGATGGCTCCGCTGGCCCCCACCGCCAGCGCCGGCAGCAGAAAGCCCGCGCTGCCCGCCAGCACGTCGAAACCTTCCGGTGCCTGACCCGCCACCTGCGCCAGCTTGGCCACGTTGCCCGAGCTATCCTTGAGTCCCACAATGTTGGCATGCTCGGCCAGGGCCAGCACCGTCTCAGCATCCAGATCAATGCCCGCGGCATTGCCCGGCATGTTGTAGAGCACCACCGGCAGCGGGCTGGCGTCCGCCACCGCGCGATAGTGGTGCCGCAGCGCCTCCGACGTCATGAACGCGCGGTAGTGATGGGGCGGCAGCACCAGCGCGACATCCGCGCCGGCTTCGGCGGCCAGCCGGCACAGCCCGATGGTCGCCCGCGTCGTGAGCGCTCCCGCTCCGGCCAGCACCTGCGCCCGCGGCCCCGCTGCCTCACGCACGGCGCCGATCACTTGCCGCCGTTCGTCGTCGTCCAGGTGCACCGCCTCGCCGTTCGAGCCCAGCGCCACGAAACCGGTGATCCCCGCTTCACCCAACCGCCGCACATGCCGGCGCAAGGTCGCCAGATCGAGCGCCTCGCCGGCATCGAAGAAGGTGGGCACCGGCGGATAGATGCCGGTCAGCGGCGCAACGCTACGCATGCCTGTCTCTGCCTTTCGTTACGCCTTTTTGCCGGCCGGTGTGCGCACCCGTCTGGACGCAGCCGCGCCATTCGCACCGTCGGCGCTGCTGGCGGTGGATGCGCGCCGCGTCGTGCCGCGGCGCTGTGCGCTCACATTCGGGCGCGCCGCAATCGCCGGATCGTTGCCCACCAGATGCAGGAAGCGCAGAATCTGCCGAATGTCGCGGTAGAAATAGGGCAGATGGAACTTCTCGTTGGGTGCGTGGATATTGTCGTCAGGCAGGCCGGCGCCCAGAAACACGACCGGCACTCCCAGCACGCGGTCGAACAACGCGCCGATGGGGATTGACCCACCCGAGCGCTCGAACACCGGCGCCTTGCCCCACTCCTGCTCCACGGCGCGCTCGGCGGCGCGTATGTAGACATTGTCCAGCGGCACCACCACCGCGTCCCCGCCATGGATCTCCGTGACCGTCATCGTCACGCCCGGCGGACACAGCTCCTGGACCCGCCGCTCCAGCAACTTGAACACCGCCTTGGGACGCTGATCGGGCACCAGCCGCAGGCTCACCTTGGCCCGCACTTCGGCGGGGATCACGGTCTTGGCGCCGTCGCCGGTGAACCCTCCAATGATGCCATGCACCTCGAACGTCGGCCGTGCGCAGTTGCGCTCGATGGGATCATATTCCGGCTCGCCTGGCAGCACATCGAGGCCCATTTCCCGTTTCCAGATCGCCGGCATATCCGCGGGATTGCGCGCCCACATCCGGCGCTCCTCCTCAGTAGCAGGCCGCATCTTGTCGTAGAGCCCTGGAATATGGATGTGCCCCCTGGCATCTTTGAGGCCCGCCAGCACGACGGCCAGCGCGTGAATGGCATTGGGCGCGATGCCCCCAAACTCGCCGGAGTGCAGATCGCGCTTCGCGCCGCGCGCCTCGATTTCGGCGTAGATGATGCCGCGTACGCCATAGGTGATGCTGGGCACATCGGGCGCCGGAATTCCCGTATCGACGATCAGCGCCACATCGCAGCCCAGCCGTTCGGGATGCTCCACCACGTAGTGCTCGATGCTCTCGCCGCCCGCCTCTTCCTCGCCTTCGATCAGCACCCGCACATTCAGCGGCAACGTGCCCCCCGTCCGCATCAGCGCCTCCAGCGCCTTGACGATGGCGAACATCTGCCCCTTGTCGTCCACCGCTCCACGGGCATACAGATTGTCGCCACGGATCGTCGGCTCAAATGGTGGACTCTCCCACAGTGCCAGCGGATCAACGGGCTGCACGTCGTAGTGGCCGTAGAGCAGCGCGGTCGGCTTGCCCGGCGCGTCCAGCCATTCGCCATACACCAGCGGATGACCCGCCGTCTTGATCAGTCGCACCTTGCGCAGCCCGATCGCCGTGAGTTGGTCGGCCACAAACCGCGCCGCGCGGCGCATATCTTTGCGGTGTTTGGGCAGTGTCGAGATGCTGGGAATACGAATCAGGTCTTTCAGTTCCTCGAGAAACTGTTCGCGGTGCTCGTCCACATACTGGAGCGCCGGCTGTACGGCATCGGACATGCGCTGACCTCCTCTGGCGAACTCTGAGGGGAATACCCGTTCGGGTGGCGCCGTCTGCTGCGACGGCTGCCCCTCCATCGTATCAGCCCACGCGCGCGCTGTCTAGCGGCGGCGCATCTCACCCTCCCGAATATCATAACCCGCCCGGCGACCACCTCGCCGGTGTCGTCGTGGCACATGGCCGCTCGCCCCCACACCCACGCCTCGTCCCGTCATGCGTCCGCGCGCCAGCCCACGGTGCCCGTGCCGCCCAGCAGGCTAATCACGACGTTGGGTGTGCCCGTCTGGCCACAGGTGGCGATTGTGCCCGGAACTCCGATATAGACCATGGTGTCGGTGGCGGTGAACGGCGGCGTATTGGCCTGCCCAAATTGCCACAGAAACGCGCCATCGCTGGCCCGCCAGGCGAACAGGTACGCCTGCCCCATGGCATACACCGTGCCCCCCGCCACCAACAGCGCGGCGTCCGACCCTCCCAGGTTCGCACCGGCCTGCCAGATCAGCCCACCGTTGGCCGCGTTCAATGCGTAGATGCCACTCGCCGAACCCACCAACAGCGCCGCGCCCACACGTCGCGCCGCCAGGTACGGCGGCATGCCCGGTACCGGAAAGCGCCAGAGCAGCGCGCCATCGCTCAGACGCAGCGCGGCCACCATGCCGTCCCGCGTGGTCAGGTAGGCCGCCGCACCGTACACCAGCAGGTCCGGCGCGCTGCCGCCCGCGTTCGCGCTTCCCACCGGCCGCGCGTGCCAGAGCCGCGCGCCCGTCTGGCCATTCAGCGCGAACGCGCTCGCATCGCCAGCGGCAACGTACACATTGCCGCTGGCCACCGCTGGCGCGGAAAGTGGCGCAGCGCCGGTGCCCGGCGCGCCAAATTGCCAGATGCGTTGGCCATCGCGCGCGCGCAGCGCCGTCACCACGTTCGCGGCGCTGTAATAGACCATGCCACCGGCTACCACCGGCACCGGAATACTCCGCGCGTATGTCGCTCCATCCGGGCGCACCTCCGCGACGGCCAGCGACTGCCACAGCAGCGCGCCATCGCTGGCGCGCCAGGCGGCGATCGCGCCCGCGCCCGATCCAGCGTACACCACGCCACCCGCGATCACCGGCGGCGGCACAGCCACGTCACCGGATCCGTACCCGATGGGCGTGGGCCGCGATTGCCATAGAACGGCGCCAGTGGCCGCGCGCCACGCCAGCACCGTACTCGCGCCCGTACTCGCGCCCGTGCTCACGTAAATCACCCCGCCCACCACCACCGGTGCCGAGTAGCGCAGATCGGCGCGCAGTCCAGTCTGCCACAGCAGCGCGCCGCTGGTGGCTGACCACGCATCCAGTTGCTGCGCGACTCCATAGACCACCCCGTTGGCCACCACCAGTTGGGGAGCCGGCAGCGACCGTGTCACATTCGAGCACGTAGATATCGCGCTGCACGCCGCCAGCGGGAGGACGGCGGCCACCACGAGCGCGATCAGCACCTGGACGCCACGGCACTGCACACAGAGCCCTGATCGCATACCGCGCGTCTGTCCCTTCTCATACCCAGTTCGGATGATCGGTGGCGTTTCGTAGTCGCGCATGGGTATGCGCTCCGGCCCCGTCATGCTTCGTAGTCGCGCACGGGTGTGCGCTCTGGGTCTCGTTATGCGTAAGCCTGCATCCGAACTGAGTATCAGCACCCGTGAGTATATCGCCCGTTAGCTCGGACGCACCGCATCACACCATCATCGTCGCGGGTGCGGTGCCGTCAACCGCCCCAGACATGGATGCCGTGGCTACAATGCTTCTTCCGACCGACGTATCCGCCGGTGCCGGCGTATGCAACCACTCCAGATGCTGCAGGATTTGCAGGATCAGTTCACCCTGGCGCTGGATCTGCGCCGCCTGATTCTCCAGGTGCACCAGGATCGCCTCCACCTCTTGCTCCGCCTTCTTGTTCACGTCGAAGTCGGCCTCGGCGCGCAGTTCGCTGTGGCGGCCCTGAAGATTCTGCCCCACCATCAGCAGCGGCATCAGGAAGATCTGAATCATGTTCGAGATGAAGAGCCAGAACACAAACGCCGGACCCGGATCGAAGCGCGCCCTTGCGGGCGCCAGACTGTTCCAGAGCAGCCAGAAGATCGTCCATCCCAGAATGATGAGGAAGAAGCCGAACGTGCCCACGCGGTCGGTGATGAAAATTGCCACGCGATCCAGCAGGCTGAGCCGATCATGCGCCTCCTGATTGACATTGTGCACGGCAGAGGGCTGGCGCCGCAGATGTGCCACCAGTTGGCGGGTGCCATCGAAGACCTCGTGCTCGATCACCTCAGTTTCGCCGCCAATCGCGCGCAGCATGGCATCCAGACCCACAGGTGCGGCTCCGGCGACTGCTCCTCCGCCCGCGGTCATCCTTCCGGTGGCCAGGCCGTTCCGGCTCACCGGCGTGGTGACGCCTCCCCCTTTACGGTGGCTGCGTTTGTGTGCGCTGTGTCGTGCCATGGTTCAGTCCTCCCTCGTCCACCCTGGATCGTGCGCGTGGCGTGGCGTGGCGCGTGGCTCGTCGCGTAGCGCGTCGCAGGGCGGGGCAGCCGTTCACGTCTGCTATTACGTAGACGCCGGTGCGAGGTTGGATGTCACCGATGCTCCCGCATGCGCTATGGTCATGCGTCAATGCCACCACAGCGATGCGATGGTGGCGACTGCCGCGGCCCCCATGGCCAGCGTCGTGAGCAGACCCAGCCCATTCGCCAGTCGTCCGTTGACGTGGATTCCCATGATCGTGCGGTTGTTGGCCACCAGCATCAGCACCACCAGCAGCGGCACCGCGGCCACGCCATTCAGCACCGCCGTGTAGACCAGCGCCTGAATCGGATCGACGCCCACGAAATTGAGCAGCAAACCCACCAGCGTCGCCGCGGCGATCACGGCGTAGAACCCGCGTGCCCGTCCCACCGGACGGGAAAGTCCCTCCGGCCAGTCGAGCGACTCGGCGACCCCATAGGCCGCTGACCCCGCCAGGATCGGCACCGCCAGCAGACCCGTGCCGATGATACCCAGCGCGAAGAGGCCACGCGCCAGCACACCAGCGTAGGCAAACGTGTGTACCAGCGGCTCCAACGCGCTCGCCGCCTGATCGGCGCTGGTGATGCTGGTGACGCCGTGCGCATGCAGCGTCGCCGCGGTCGTCATGATAATGAACCAGGTGGTGATCTCTGAGGCCACCATCCCTAGCACCGTATCGACCCGCAGTCCGCGCAGTTTCAGACGTAACGCCTGCGCCAGGCGGTGGCCGTCATGCTCCAGGCTGTGGTGCCGGTGGTGCGTGAGATCCTCTTCGACCTCCTCCGAGGCCTGCCAGAAGAAGAGATAGGGCGTGATGGTGGTGCCGAGCACGGCCACCACCAGCATGAGAAAGGTGACATTGAAGTGAATCGTAGGCACGACAGTGGCACGCAGTACTGTCAGCCAGTTGGGCGCGACGATCAGGCCCGTGATGACGTAAGCCAGCAAGCTCAGCGTCAGCACCTTGAGCACCCGCGCATACTTCCGATACGGAATGAAGATCTCCAGCGCCAGGATTCCGCCTGCGTAGAGCACGAGCAATACGGCTGACGGCACGGCTGGAATGAGCAGCCGGGTGGCAACCGCCATCGCGCCAAGGTCCGCGCCGACGTTGATCGTATTGGCGATCACCACCAGGCCGACAGCGCCCAGCGCCACCTCGCGCCGATAGTGGCGTCGTACCACCCCCGCGATACCCTGACCCGTCACCAGTCCAATGCGCCCACACATCTCCTGGATACCGATCAGCAGTGGCAGCATGTAGAGCGCCAACCAGAGCTGACCGAAGCCAAAAGTCGCCCCCGTCTGGGCGTAGGTCGTGATCCCCGATGGATCGTCGTCGGCCGCTCCGGTGATGAGCCCGGGACCGAGCACTCGCAGCCAGCGTCCCACATCGCGCAGCGGCCGCGGCTGCCCCCGGTGTACTCGGCGGCGCGCGGTAGTGCTCGCGCGCTCCCCGCCAACGGAAGCCTCAGCCATGCTGGATGCCTCAGCCGCGCCAACGCTCTCGGTGGGCTCAGAGGAGTCGCTAGGTTCAACACGCATCGCACACCTCGACCGTCGTTCCATGTCACGCGCGCATCACACTGGCGCGATTCCACAGGGCATGATCTGGCGACCATCCGGCCGAAGCGCATAAATAGGAAGAGAGAGGCATCGCACCGGCTGCGGACAAAGCCTATCTGATGTCACAGCATCTGTCAATCGTGCTGGGTATGACCAGGCGACATCCTATTAGAACACATGTTCCTTCACCGCAGGGCCGCCTGGCCCCTCGCCGCAGCCGATCCACACGCGAGTTGCGCCAGTGACATCGGATACTTGATCACGCGGCATGTTCCTGTGAAGCGGAGGCGGCGGATCGCTGCTACCGCTCGATAGTGAATACTGACCCTATCAGACCGCCGCTCGTTATCGCCGCCGCCCCGGCAGGAAGCGCCCCAGCAGACGGTCCAGCGGCAGCGTGTCGTCGATGTGCAGGAAGCGCGACATCACATAGTAGGTGATGCCGGCGATCCCCATCGCGATGCCCAGCCGGATTGCCAGATACACCGTCTCGACCGTCGCGGACCGCGCCGTCGGCAGCAACACGGTGGCGGCCATATACGTCACCACCGCCACCAGCGCCATCACCAGACTGGCCGCCAGCACATTGATGCCAAAGATGCCCAGCACGCTCAGGTTGAGCCGCCCCACGCGCCGGCTCAGCAGCAGCAGCAGCACCACCGACTCACCCAGCGCGCCTACCGAGAACGCGAGTGAGAGGCCCGCCGCGCCCATCGGATTCAACAGGATTACGCTCAGCCCAATCACGATCGGTAGAAACAGCAAATTCACCTGCACCGGCGTGCGGCTGTTGTGCAGCGCGTAGAAGGTACGCGTCAGGATCTCGTTCAGCGCCAGGCCCAGCAGCCCCACCGCGAAGAAGATCAGCGGAATGGCCACCGCGTTGATATCGGCATCGGTGAACCGCCCGTGGGCCAGCAGTAAATTGACGATCGGCCGGGCCAGCACCCCCAGCCCCAGCGAAGCGGGTATCGCCAGATACATCACCCCGCGTAAGGTGCTCTGGATCGTCGCGCGCAGCCGGTCCCATTGATTGTCGGCCACGAACGCCGTCATCGTGGGGAATGCCGCCTGCGCCACCGCGATGCTGAACAGGCTGAGTGGCAACTGCGCCAGCGTGAAGGCCGTCAGATACCCATAGGTGGCGCCCGAATTCAGCAGGCCCAGCAGCGTCTGGCTGATGAAGATCGCCACATAGTTCATCGACGCGTTCACGATGCGCGGCAACATCAGCCGGAAGGTTTCGAGCACTCCCGGATGCAGAAAATCGAAGGTCAGGCGATAGCGCATTTTCGCTGCCACCAGCCCCGGCACCTGCACGCTGAACTGCAGCACCGCCCCCGCGACCACGCCCCAGGTCGGCCCCATCAGTCCCAGCTGATGCCCGAAGATGCCCGTGTGACGATCCAGCAGCGTCGCCAGAATGCCCCCGATAGGACCGAGTGTGTAGATCGCCTGCCCGATCGCGGGCAGCAAGAAGCGCTGGCGTGCCTGCAGAATCGCCACGCCCAGCGTCGAGACCCCCAGAAAGATTGGTTGCAGCAGCATCACCCGCGTCAGGGTGACCACCTCGGGCCCTTCGGCAATTTGGCCAGGCTTGGCGGTCCAGATGGTCGGAATGGTGATGCGCAGAATCGGCTCGGCAAAGATGATGCACAGCACCGCCACTACGGTCAGCAGCAGTGTCATCGCATTGAAGGTGGCGCTAGCCACATGCCAGGCGGTGTTACGGTCGCGCTTGGCGATCAGATAGTCGGTGAACACCGGGATGAACGCCGAGGCGAGCGCCCCACCAGCAACGATGTTGAAGATCGCGTCGGGCAGAATGAACGCGCGCACATACGCATCGGAGAACGCGTTCACGCCGAACACCCCGGCAAAGAGTGACGTGCGCACCAGGCCCAGCACCTTGCTGACCAGGATGAAGACCGTGATGATGGCCGTCGCGCGCATCACATTGCCCGGCTGCAGCGCCCGCATGCGCGCGGAGGGCTGCGCGTCCACCTCCACGCCTGGCGGTGCGGCGGGCGGCCCAGGATACCGTGGATTCGGCGGCCCCTGGCCCGCGCGCGGCGCCTTGGGCGCGCTGACACCCCGCCCCCAGAGCGACATGCCCGGCGTCAGTGGCAACACCACCGAAAACTTGCCGCTGGCCGTCACATCGCTGAGCGGCGTGGAGGGCAACGACCGATTGACCGTCGCTTCCCACTCCCAGGAGCCATAGCCCGGCTCATCGTCCTCCCACGGCGGCCGCTCCTCATCCAGCGGGCGCATCCCATCGGGTCCCAGCGCGTAGCCCGAGCTGGAACCATGATTGGACCCGCCGGTAGCCGTCCCGCCGTTGCCATTGCCGCGCGCATCCAACCCACCCGCTGGCAGCGGACGCGGCACCGGCTGCCCCGTCGCCGGATTGATCGGCCATCCCGCGTGCGCGCCATCGCCCTCCCGCGCCGCGCCGCCACGCCGCGTACTCTCCGTGCCTGGTTGCCCTGGCTCCATGCCCTGTTCACCCCACTCGCTCGCTGCTCGCCTGTGACTGCTCCGCATGGCGCAGCGTGTGCCCCGCCTCTCGATCAACCGCTCGCGGCGCCCGCTCGGCGTGTGCTCGGCGTGTGCTCCGCACCGCGCACCAGGACGGACCATCCCCGCGCAACCGCACGCATGATACCACCCACCGCCGCGACACACAACGCGCGTAGCCACATGGGTTGCCAGCTGGGTTCCCATCGCCCGCCAGCTCATACAACGTTCGCGTGCTTGCCCCCGTGCCGCGTCGTCGCGGCGCGGCGCCATGGGTATGCGCTCCGACCCTCGCCCGCCGCCGTTCTCCGTTCGTAGTGGCGCACGGGTGTGCGTCCCGGGGCGATCTACCGATCTTCCTCCGCGTCGCCTACAAACCGTGAAGCCTCTCACGGCGTATCATAAATGCAGCGGCAAAGAGACAGCGACAAGCTTGGCCCGATCCATGCGATGCGAAAGGCGCAAAAGCACAAAACCCGTGACACCAGGGCACCCGTCGCACTATACTCACAATACTCGCTCTCCTGAAGACCGTGGTGCACGTGTCTCGTGGTAGGGCGACCGGAGATCGCGGGGTGGGGTGTGGTCCAGAGAGAGGTTGGACGGATGGCAACGCGCAGCCCCCAGACGGAGCGGGAAGACTACGCCTACGAAGATGAGCAAGGCGAGCACCGCAACTACCGTCTCGTGCTGGAAATCATGGAGACAGCCGTCCTGACACTGCTGCTCTTTCTGGGCGTCCGCTTGACCGTACAGAACTACCAGGTGTGCGGTCCCAGTATGACGCCTACCCTGATAGACCACCAATATATCCTGGTCGACAAAGTCGACTATTATCTGCACTCCCCCCAGCGCGGCGATGTCATCGTCTTCGTGGCCCCGCCCAACCCCGCCGAGGATTATGTCAAGCGCATCATCGGCTTGC
>DASYGC010000858.1:0-2595 GCA_036000225.1 Ktedonobacterales bacterium
TTGAATCGCGGCGCGTACTTGCTTCTCCATGTACGATTTGGCATCATCTCCGTCTTGGCCCGCAAGATTCACCGTCACCCCAATCGGGTGCTCCCACCAGGTGTGGCTGCCCTTGCCACGCTTGGGCGCTTCTCGAAAGCCAGCGTGGGCCAATTCACCGCGCAATTGGCGTAGCTTGCGAGGCATTCACGTTCCCTCTCGAATATACTATGAGCATTCTAGCATACTCAGGCAGATCCGCATTAGCCTCCTCCAGTGCTGGTCGGCACATACACCCTAACTCCGTCGTGATATCCTGAGCACTGAGCCGTCCCGAGTGTGGAACACACCGCCAGCCACAGACGTACATCCATCGACACATTCTCGCGCATGATCTCGGGCGAACACGGAGGCTAGAGCTATGGAGCCAACCGCGCCGACGCCGCAGCAGGCGGCCATTCAAGAGGTGCGCGCGCGCTACGAGCGCGGCGAGCTCTCGTTCGAGGCCTTCCGGCGCGCGCTGGATGCGCTGGTGCTGGCCGAAAACGCCGACGAGTGCCAGGCGGTCCTGCATGCGCTGCCCGCCTCACCGCTCGCGCCGCTGACCGCGCTGGACCCGCCCCCACCCACCGTCACGCTCGCGCCCATCATTCCGCCGCGCCGCAAGCGGATCGTGGCGTTCATGAGCCAGGCCAAGAAGCTGCGCCGCCCCTGGCGTCTGCAGCCGAGCACGAGCGCAGTGGCGATCATGGGCGAGATCAAGCTCGATCTGAACCTGGCCGAGTTGCCGCCACACGCCCGCATTCACATCACGGCGATCATGGGCACCGTCATCATCTACGTGCCGACACGCGTGCGCGTGGCGGTGCGCTCGACCGTCGTGCTGGGTGAGGCCAACGCGCTGGGCGAAAACGCGAACGGCGTCGTCGCGTTCGGCCACGAGGAGCACGAACCCGCGCCGGCACCAGCCGTGCCCCAGCTCGAGATCGACGTCTTCTCGCTGATGGCCAACGTGCAGGTGAAACTGACCGATCGCCCCGCCCTCTCCATCGGCGAACTGGTGCGCGATGCGCTGGCGCTAGCGGCACAGGGCGTGCAGCGTGGGCTGCAGCAGCGTGCCGCAAGCCAGCGCGCGCTGCCAGGCGAGGGGGAATACCCACGCTAGCGACGCGGTGACGAGCCCCTTCAGGGGAGCAACACCTCGATGGGGTGGTGCGTAGTGTAGTCGTGAGGGCCACGGGCACTTCGCCCGGTTCATCCCATGGGATGCGCCGGACCACCGCTCCGGTCAGCGCGCCGCTGGAATGGCCCCGTGCGTTGCGCGCGGGAGACAGACGATCTAGGAACCGCGGGAGGACACCATCATGGCCGGAACACCGACCGATCAACCACAGGAGCAGGAGAAAGAGCCGATGTTGCTGCTGGATACCACCGGCAGCATGAACTACGGCACGTCGGAGAGCGACAGCACGCCGCGCAAGGATACGATCAAGGAGGCCATCAGGATCATCGTGGCCGACCTGGCGAAAGAAGACAGTCAGGCCGCCAAGGAGGAAGAGGGTGGTGGACTGCGCGCTGTGGCCTTTGCCGGCGGCAGCGCCAACGACATTGGCGACCTCAACCCCACCAACCTGGAGCAGAAGTGGGGCGCCATTCACTGGGCCGGCGGCACGCGCATCATGCCCGGCCTGAACAAACTCGTCGAGGTCTACAACGAGGAGTTCGGCTCCGAGCCCCCCGCCGAGCGGCCCCTGCTCATGGCGCTGGTCATCACCGATGGTGAGGCCGACGACGCCGATCAGTTCGGCCGTGCCATCGCGCAGGCCGCCGGCGGCATCTACTTCGCGCTGGCGATCATCGGCTATGGTCCCGACCACGACGCCGCGCTGCGCCAGTACAAAGCCATCGAGGAGAAGAACGCGCACGTTAAGATCCTGCCGTTCGCGGCCGAGACCGACCCCAATGTCATCGCGCGCGCCCTGCTCAAGATGATCGAATAGTCAGCGCGCCGCGCCCATCACGCGGCGCAACCGAGCCGGGGGATGGCGCGCGAGTGCCCATCCCCCGTTGTCATGCGCTCGCTTGTCATCACTGGTCATGGACGCCAGACGCGGATCGTTCGCCTGCTAGAAACCCTCGCCGTATCAGGATTATGCCAAGTTCAGGTGATCAGTTGCGTTTCGTCGTCGCGCACGGGTGTGCGCTCCTGCCCTCGTTATCTCGTAGTCGCGCACGGGTGTGCGCTCGGGGTCTCGTTATGCGTAAGCCTTCATGCGAACTCAGTATTAGCAGCGTAGCTTCAGTGCGCGTCTTGGCCTACCACCCACGCTCGTGAGTTGCGCCAGGTTCGCCCGTCAGTTTTCTTTGAACAGTATTGCTCCGTTGCCGACCGCGCGGATCGGGCGTAAGACCACTTTCGGATGATTGCTGTCGCTTCGTAGCGTCGTCGCGGCGTCCGGTGGACGCCCGGACCCACGATGAGCCAGTCTTCACCCGAAAGCGTATAAGACGGAGCGGCGGGGCGGAAAGGAACACAGCGCCATGGCGATGGCCTGGAACGCGCGCCTGAGGGCGGCGTGGCGCGGAGCGGTGTCGGACGCCGACCTGACGGCGATG
>DASYGC010000859.1:0-5293 GCA_036000225.1 Ktedonobacterales bacterium
CCAGTCGCTGCCTGTGGAGATTGCGCAGCGCCAGCGCACAGAGGAGCGCCTGCGGATCTCCGAACAGCGCTACCGCCGCCTGTTTGAAGCCTCGCTGGATGGCATCCTGATCGTCGATGCGGCAACCGGGCGCATCAGTGAAGCGAACGCCGCCGCCGTGGGGCTGCTGGGACGAGCACGCGAGCATGTGTTGGGTCAGGAGTTGTGGCAGGTCGGATTGTTTGAGGATCGGGAGGCCAGCCGTGAGGCCTTGCGCAGCTTACAGACGCAATCGATGGTCCATGAAGTACCTCTCCCGCCGCCAACCACCAATGGATCGTGGCGGGACGTGGAATGTGTGAGCAGCCAATTCCAGGTCGATGGGCACATCGTCGTGCAGTGTCAGCTGCGCGATGTGAGCGAGCGCAGGCGTCTGGCGCGTGAAGCGGCGGAACGTGCGAACGAGTTGGAAGTGATTCAGGCGGTGACCGATGTGGCCCTGGCCTACCACTCCCTGGATGTGTTGCTGCCCAAATTGCTGGAGCGCGTGCGTACGGTGCTGGCAGTGGACAATGTGGCGATCCTGTTGGTCGACGCGACGGAGACCATGTTAACCATCCATCTGGCCTGCGGGCCTGAGGAGGAGGTTGCCGGCCAGGTGCGCGTCCCGATGGGGGCAGGGGTGGCAGGGCGTATCGCCGCCACTCGCGCCCCACTGGTCATCGAGGACCTGCGCACCGCCACAGTTGCCAACCCGTTTCTCCGTGAGCGGCTACGCTCGTTGATGGGCGTGCCGCTGCTGGTCGAAGACCGGATCATCGGCGTCGTGCATGCGGCCACGACCAATCCCCATCACTTCAGCGCAGGTGAGGTACGTCTGCTGCGGGTGATCGCCGATCGCATCGCGCTGGCCATCGCGGGGGCGCAACTGCATCAGGAGGCGCAACAGGCGCGCCGCGAGGCGGTAGAGCGGGCCAATCAGCTGCAGGCCACCATCGAAGCGATTGCCGATGGCGTGGTGGTCTTCGACCAGGACGGACGTCTGCTGCAGATGAACGCCACGGCCCAACACCTGCTCGGCTACGCAGCCCAACCGGCCTATGCCATTGCGACGGTCATTGACAGCCACCGCCAGGTGCGCGATGTGCGGGGCAAGGCGCTGCCCGCAGACGAGTGGCCGGTGAACCGTGTGTTGCGGGGCGAGGTCATCACGGGAGCGGCGGCGGTGGATCTGCTGATACGGGCCACCCATGGGCGAGACATGCAGGTGAGCGTCTCTGGGGCGCCGGTGCGCAGTGGCACGGGGGATATGCTCGGGGCCGTCTGTGTCTTCCGGGATGTAACCGAGCAGCGGCGCCTCGAACGACGCACCCACGAGGCGCTGACGGCGCTGCTGGCGATGGCAAATACGCTGGTCAAGCCACCCGCGGAATCCGAACCGGTCGGTGTGGAGTCGGCGCGTTCCACACCAGCCGCTCAGCCAGCCGGCACAGTCGCCTCATCGCTGATCGCCCAGCGCCTGGCGGAACTGGCCCGCAATGTGTTGGGCTGCCAGCGCGTGGCGCTGCTGGCCATCGAGCCAGAAACGCGGCGGCGGGTACCCATCGCGGTGGTGGGCCTGACGGGCGAGCACGAGGCGCGCTGGTGGACCGAGCAGCGCGATCATCCCGCATGCTTGGATGGCGCACAGACCGATTCGACCCTGCTGGCGCGCCTGGAGGCCGGTGAGGCGCTGGTGTTGGATATGACCCAGCCACCGTACGACGAGCGTCCCAACCTCTATGGCATAACCACCGCGCTCGTGGCGCCAATGCACGCCAGCAACCAGATCATCGGCCTGCTTGCGCTCGATTACGGTGGGCCACCCCATGTCTTCACCGAGCAGGAGCAGGCACTGGCGGTGGCAGTCGCGCAGTTGGCGGCGCTGGTGATCGAGCGCGAGCGCCTCCTGCGCGAGCGGGAAGAGGCGCGTGCCAACGAGCTGGGTTCGCAGGAGGCCGCGCGACGCATGCATACTTTCCTCGGCATCGCGGGCCATGAGCTGCGCACCCCGGTCACCAGCATCAAGGCGGCCGTCCAGCTGACGGAGCGCGCGCTGCGTGCGACGCTGCAGAGCGCCTTGCCGGCGGAGGCCGCCCCGCCACTGCAACGCGCGCAAGGCCTGCTGGTACGCGCCGACCAGCAGGCGAATCGTCTGAACCGGCTTATCGAAGATATCCTGGACGTGACGCGGACCCAGACGGGCAAGATCGAGTTGCGCACGGAACCGAGTGATCTCGCCGAGGTGGTGCGCCGCGCGGTTGAAGGCCAACGTCCGGCGTGGCCAGGCCGAGAGATCGCCCTCGCGCTGCCGCGGATGCCGGTGCTCCTTATCCTGGACCCCGATCGCATCGAGCAGGTCGTCACCAATTTTCTCACTAACGCGCTCAAATACTCAGCGCCCGATCGCCCGATCGCCGTCCAACTGACCACCACCCAGCGGGCAGCACGTGTGGCGGTGCGTGACCATGGACCGGGACTGTCGCCCGAGATGCGGACTGGCATCTGGGAGCCCTTCCATCAGGTGGCCGGCATCCGTCAACAGAGCGGTTCTGGCGTAGGGCTGGGACTGGGTCTGCATATCTGTCGTACCCTGATCGAGCGTCACGGCGGGTTGGTCGGCATTGAGAGTGTTGTGGGTGAGGGATCCACCTTCTGGTTCGAACTACCGCTGGCGCCGCCCACACCCAGGGTGCCAGACGATGAAGTTTTAGGATAAGGTGGAGCGACCTGACGACGCGCAACCGCATGCCGATCCCTGAGCCAATGCCTGAATCACTCGCGCACGAGGAGATTACAGAGCAGTAGGGGAGCAGTAGGAGATTGTATGCCCAGTAAGACCCGAGACAAATTCGGCGATGACCACGACGTGCAGTCGGCCGCGGCCGGGTTGGCGCCGGAGCGGCATGAGCCGACGGGCGTGCCCAACCTCGACTACGTACTGGGCGGTGGCCTGCCGCATGGGGCGCTGGTGCTAGTAATGGGACTGCCGGGCAGCGGCAAGACGACGCTCGCCAGCCAAATCGTCTTTCACGCGGCGGCTGCGGGCAAGGTGGTCTTGATTCTCACCGCGCTGTCGGAGTCCACTAGCAACCTCATTGGGCATCTGGCGTCGTTCCGTTTCTTCGACCGCACGCTGATCGGTGGACCGGTGCAGTTTCTCAGCCTGCAACAGGTGCTGCCACAGGGCCTGCCGGCCACGGCAGCCGCGATATTTGCCGAGGCCCGGCGCATCAAAGCGGACTTCATGCTGCTGGACGGTTTCCGTGGTCTGCCCAGCGCGGGTACCGAGGCGCAGGCGGCACGCGAATTCCTGTTCGAGGTGGGGACCACGCTCAACACGCTGGGTATCACCAGCATCATCACGAGTGAGGCAGACCCGCGCGACCCGGCATTCTACCCCGCGGCAACCACCGCCGATGTCATCCTGGGCCTGCACTACACACTGCTCGGGGTCCGGCAGTATCGCGGGATCGAGGTGGTCAAGGCACGCGGGCGCGCGCCGGTGCCAGGGCTGCATGCGTTTGTGCTCGGCGCGGACGGCGCCACCGTCTATCCACAACTGGAGGAGCGGGTGACTGCCGAGCACCTGGAGGCGGTCAGGCAGGCACCGGCCGTCGAGGCCTCCCGCGCCGCGGCAGCGCCGGTGGAGCGGGTCGCCTTTGATCTGCCCGCATTCGATGCCATGCTGGGCGGCGGCATCCCACGCGCCACCTGTACGCTGCTGGCGGGCAGCCTGGGGACGGGCAAGACGCTGCTCGCGCTGCACTATACCCTGGCTGGCACGCGCGCGGGAGAGCCGGTGGTGTATCTGGGCTTCCGCGAGAGTCGCGCCCAACTGCGTCAGGTCGCCCAGTCCTTCGCGCTGGGCGCCGACCTGGCGCGGGCGCTGGAAACGGATGGGCATCTCACCTTCCTGGAAGTACCGCCCATCAAGGTCAATGCCGATATCCTGGCCGACCGGCTCTTGACGGAGTTGGACCGCAGAGGCGCCCAGCGCCTGGTGATCGACAGCGTCGCGGAGCTGGAGCGCGCTGTGCTGCGCAGCGCCGATCCGCAGCGGCTCGAAGACTATGTGGCGGCGTTGCTCCAGGCGTTGCGCAGTCGCAATGTGACGGCGCTGCTGATCAAGGAGACCGACAAGGTGGTGGCCGCGACCCTGGAGCTGTCGGCGGATGCGCTCTCGGTGCTGGCCGAGAATGTGCTCTTGTTGCAACGCGTCCCCTATCGCGGGCATATGCACCGCATTCTCTCGGTGCTCAAGTTGCGCTTCTCGGACCATGATTCCGCCTTCCGCGAGTTTCGCATTCACGCGCCCGAAGGCCTGCAGGTGCTGGAGCCCTTCGTCAGTGACGAGGGGGTTTTGGAGGGCATCGCCCACGGCCAAGAGCAGCAAGCGTTGGATGAATCTGACCACCGCGCTGGCGGCCTGCGAGCGCGCGGCCAACAGGAGAAACCATGAGTACGGAGCACGCCGTGCGTAGTGTGGCGCCGCCTCAGGTACTGATCGCCGAGGACGAGGAACCGATCGCGCTGGCAATCTCCTTCATCGTGGAGGACGCGGGGTATGTCCCGCTGGTGGCCACGCATGGCAAGGAGGCGCTGGAGCTGGCACGGACGCGGCATCCCGCGCTGATCATCACCGATCTGATGATGCCACAGATGAATGGGCGGGAACTGATCGCGGCTCTGCGCCAGGAAGCCCAGGAAGCCCACGAGGAGCACCGGATACCGATTGTGCTCATGACGGCGGCTGGCACAGCCTATACGGTCGACAGCGGCGCCGATGCACTGCTGCCCAAGCCGTTCGAAATTACGCAGGTGGAAGCGCTGTTGCGGCGGTTTCTGGGGTAATGCCACCGGCACAGAAGGCCTAGCGAACTAGCGTGGATGGCCGCCGAGGCATATACTGGGGAGGGCAAGGCCGCTCCGCCAGGGGCGCGGGCAGGTAAATCCGCGGGCGGGTGCATCCGCAGCTGGAGGCGTGCCGCCACAAAATCCGCCTGCTGCAGAAAGTCGCGCTGGCGCATGCCAGAGTTGGTATCACCCATATCGCAGCCGCGCGTAAGGGCGCATGCGAGCGAGCGGTCGTTCATCTGGAGAGGCCGTCTGTGAATAGTTCCGTTCCGCGACACCACCCCAACCGGGATGCCGCATTCGACCGGCGACCCCTGGCCGCCAGCGATGTGGCCATTTACGACGCGGAGACGCAACCGCTGCGGCGCGCCATGCGTATCTTGCGCAAGGTGCCGGAAGTGACGGTGTATTTCTGGAT
>DASYGC010000860.1:0-4477 GCA_036000225.1 Ktedonobacterales bacterium
GCCCGGTGTGTGGCCGTGTCGTCGCCCGCCTGGCCACGACCGAGGCCGGTGAGGTGCTGGGGTGCGCTGAGTGTGCCACCGAGCGCATCAGTGGGGCGCGCATGCTTTCCTCGGAGCAGTGGGAGGCGACGGGCGCGATCCAGCGCGCGCTGGCCCAGTTTGGTCTCACGGACTTCGTAGCGAGCAAGACACCCCAGGCTCCCGGGAACCAGCAGCGCGCCCATGTGTGGCAGATTATCTCTGGACCGCGACGTCTAGTCGCCAAGCGCTTTCACGCGTGGCTGGCCGACGATGCGATTCGCTACGAGCACAGCGTACTGGGCCATCTCAGCGCCCGGCGGTT
Source organism: Ktedonobacterales bacterium (assembly GCA_036000225.1). Lineage (GTDB taxonomy): Bacteria > Chloroflexota > Ktedonobacteria > Ktedonobacterales > JADMIN01 > DASYGC01. The sequence goes on from DASYGC010000860.1 coordinate 344, forward strand.
TCCGGTGGCCGCGCCGTTGCCAGCGCCAGGCGGCGCCACGTGGCTGCTCAGCGAGGGGGCGCGCTGGGCGCTCTATCCGGCACTCGACGGTGCGCATCTGGACGCGCAACTGTGGAATTTCAATCTCGGTCAGGCGGCCGAGATGCTGGCCAGACTGCATCTGGAGCTCAAGGACTTCGTGCCCCAGGGCGCGCCGCACCCGGCGTGGTCCGCGCTGACGCTCGAGCAACTCGATGCGCGCGTGGCGCGCTGGCCCGCACTTCCAGGGCTGACACCCGAACTGCTGGCGGCGGTGCGCGACCGGCTGGCGGCTGGTTATTTCGCGACAACAGCCGGCGGGCTGCCACAGACCATCGTGCACGGCGAGTTCACGACGGCGAACGTGCTCTGGGAGAACGGAGCCATCAGCGGTGTGCTTGACTTCGAGCGCGCGCATCGCGGTGTGGCACTCTGGGATCTGGCCACGGGCCTCTGGACCCGCTTTCCGCCGGTGCTGCGCGCGGTGGTGGCCCTGTATGGCCGGGTCTGGCCGCTCTCGCTGGCCGAACGCGAGGCGATCCCCGATGCCATCCTTCTGGGGTCCTTGATGGGCATCGAGGCGCAGCTCGGCGTCTACAAGAATCCCACTGAGGCGGCGCGCCGCGTGCAGGATCTCGCGTTCAGCATGCGCGACCTGGAGCAACTGCGCAAGGCGGCGGGCGCGATCCCACGGTAAGGTGGGCATGATGGGCGGCGTCACGACACTCAGAGGGGCGTACATCCGTAGCCGGTCGATGAATAACCCGCAGCGTGGCGTCACCCCTGCCGAGAACGAAGGTCCAGAACGGGACCCAGAGGGCGTACATCCGTACGCCCCTACGAGATTTTTCCGCTACCGCTCCTGGCGTTGGCGCGTGGCGTGCCGGCGGGCAGCACGGTCAGCGGCTTGCCGGGCACCCGGGCGCTGGGCGCGGGCGTCGCGGGCACAGGGGTCGCGGCGGCGATGCCCGTCTTGCGCGTTCGCCCCGCGCTGACCGGCCCGAGCGTGCCATCGCCGGGATAGACCAGCAGGGCCTCGGCGGGAGGGAGCAGACTGGCCACTTCCTTGAGTACCGCTTCGAGGAATTCATCCTCGGGGACGGTGCGCACAACCTCGCCCTTGCGGAAGATGATACCCTTGCCGCGGCCACCGGCCAGACCGACGTCGGCATCGCGCGACTCGCCTGGCCCGTTGACCACGCAGCCCATCACGGCCACCTGTATCGGCGTCTGCACTTTGGTGAGCCGCTTCTCCACCTCGTTGGCGATCTTGAGCACATCAATCTCGACGCGCCCGCACGATGGGCAGCTGACGAACGTCACACCCCGCGCGCGCAGGTCCAGCGAGCGCAGAATCTCGTAGGCGACGGGGATCTCCTCCTCTGGCTCGGCCGTCAGCGAGACGCGGATGGTGTCGCCGATGCCGCCGGCCAGCAGCAGGCTGAAACCCACCGCCGATTTGACCGCGCCGGTGACCAGCGTGCCCGCCTCGGTGATGCCCAGGTGCAGTGGCACATCGGAGACGGCGGAGAACTGGCGGTAGGCCTCCACCGCGGTCAATACGTTGGAACTCTTGAGCGAGACCTTGTAGTTGGTGAAGCCCAGATCTTCGGCCCAGCCGCAATACTCGATCGCCTTCTCCACCATCCGCTGGGTGAGCACCTCGCGCTCGTGGCGGCGTTCCGCGGCGGGATCGGTCTTCTCCAGCGTGCCATCTTCGAGCAGCCGTACCTGAACCTTGCGCATCTCCTGCCCGCGCTGATCCAGCGCGTCGATGCTGCCGGAGTTCACGCCGATGCGCATGGCGATATCGGCGGCTTTCGCCGCGCGCACAACCTCCTCGAAGGATTTGCGTCCGCCCAGCAGGTTACCGGGATTGATACGCACGCAATCCACGCCTTGCTCGATGGCGAGCAGACCGAGCTGGTGCTTGTAGTGGATATCGGCGATGAGGGGGATGTGGATGCGCCGCTTGATGGCGCCCAGCGCCTGCGCATCGACCACCTCGGGCACGGCCACGCGCGCCAATTCGCAGCCGACCTCTTCCAGGCGCAGGATCTGCGCGACGGTCGCGTCTACATCGCGGGTATACATCGTGGTCATTGACTGCACGGCGATGGGCGCGTCCCCGCCAATCAGCACGTTGCCCACATGAATCTGTCGTGTCTTGCGCCGCATGAATTGCTCCCAGGTGATTCGACTGGATGATCTGAATGGATGAAGGCCATTGCGAAGAAGGCCATACGCCTTACATTGTAGCGCGCGGGCCATGGCCCGGTCTTGCACACGAGTGCACTCATAGCTACACGCCATCCGCGTGAGATGGGTGAATCCCCGGTGAATCCCACTACTACAAAGCATTCGCGAGAGGTGCGCCGGTGGCGAGATGGGCGGGAGAACGGACTTGCGGAATGGATTCCACGACTCATCTCGTTCCGGAGGGGTGTGGAGCGGGCCGAGACCTGCCGACCTGAAGCAGTTGTTTGCCTCCTGGAGATTCAATTGCGTGAATTCTACGTGACATGGGGTGGATTTGGGCGAGTGTGGACATGCCAGGGGGTGCACCGCACGCCCCGACTCCCTGCCGCACGCCGCCGCGTGCTAGTTGCCGGTGAAGATCCGGGAGAAGTCGAAGAACGTGATAAACAGCACGAAGCAGAGCAGGACCGCCATGCCGGCCAGATTGATCATGCCTTCGCGCTCTGGCGCCAGGCGCTTGCCGCGCCGCACGATCTCGACCAGGATCAGCAGCACGCGCCCGCCATCCAGCGCGGGGATCGGCAGCGCGTTCACCACGGCCAGGCTCACGCTCAAAAAACCGGTCAGATACAGGATGAAATACCAGCCGGACTGCGGAATGGCACTGGCCGCTTGCCCCGTCACCTGGACGATGCCAACTGGCCCCGTGAACGCTTGCGAGACGGCAAGCTGGCCGGTAGCAATCTGGCCAAACGTGCCGAAAATGGCACTGACCAGAGTGCCCACTTCGTGCACGCCTACCTGGGGTAGTTGCCAGATCGGCACGCGCGTAATGATGGGGTGTGAATCGCTTCCGCCGACACCCAACCGGGCCTGGTCTTTACCGGGATGCGCGAGGATGTTGGCGGTGAGGCTGATGGGCTGTGCCACACCGGCGCGCTGGATTACTAGCACCACCGGAACCGTGCGCGCGCTCGGCGCGGCGTTCTGTGTGGCGGCGGTGAGGGCGACGATCAGATCGCCATAAAACTTGATGGGCTTGCCATTCACCGAGAGAATGTCATCACCCACCTGGAGGCCAATCTGTTGCGCGGGCGAGCCGGCCACGACCGAACCGATATAGGGTTGGTAGTCAATCTTGCCGACGACATCCGCCGCGCCCAGCAACACAATGGCCAGCAGCATGTTCATCGTGACGCCGGCGAGCAGGACGACGATGCGCCGCCACGCGGGCTTGGCGGCGAAACTGCGCGGATCGGCCGGGCCGCCGATAGCGCCCGTGTCGCTCGTGGGCGCCGCATCCACCGTGCTGGCGCCTGTGGCACGCCCGCCCGTGGCCGCCGCCTGGCCGGTCACGCCATCACCGGTCTCGCCGGTCATGCGCACGAAGCCGCCAATGGGCAGCCAGTTGATGGAGTAAAGCGTCTCGCCGCGCTTGATGCCAAACGCGCGCGGTGGGAAGCCGATGCCGAATTCCTCGACGCGGATGTCGGCCCAGCGGGCGGTGATGAAATGGCCCAACTCATGAATGAGCACGATGACCGCGAAGACGGGGATCGCCGCCAAATAGTAATACCAACTCATTGCACGCTCCTGATGCCAGACTTCGGCTGATCGCTGTGCTCGCTCGCGCCTATTGCGCCCATCATGCTCTACGGCCGCTCCCGCGTGTCCGTTGCGGGAAGGTGCGTCCGCTCGCTCTCCGGTGCGCGATCCGATCGCGGCGCATGCGCCGGCGCGTGTGTTGCGCGCCAGCGCGACACCTCGTCCTGCGCCCAGGCGCTGGCCGCGATGATCGCCGCGATATCGGGATCGTCAATCACCACGTGCCGCGCCAGCACCGCCTCGATGGCCTCCGGGATATCGGTGAGGCGCAGGTGGCCGCTCAAAAAGAGCGCGACCGCCTGTTCATCCGCG
>DASYGC010000861.1:0-9996 GCA_036000225.1 Ktedonobacterales bacterium
CTGACCTGGTGGAGCGGGCCCTCACGGCGCGTGGGGGGCGCGGACCGGGCCATGCGGTGGTGCTCGGCGCCGGAGCCTGCACCGAGTTGCCGCTCGCGCGACTGGCGCGCGGGTGCGCCATGGTGACACTGGTGGACCTCGATGGCGCCAGCATGGAACGAGCGCGGCATGAATTGCCACGCGAACTGCGTAGCCGAGTGCGGCTGCTGCGCACAGACATCAGTGGTGGCATCAGCGCCACGCTGACGACCCAATTGCGCGCACAACCCTGGGCTGATTTAGCGCAACTCGATCAGCACGCCGTACTCGACGCGGCGGCCGCCTGCCTGGAGCAGAGTCCAGTGCCAGACATCGTGCCAGGGATGGTGGGTTCCGCGGCGCCGTACGATGTGGTCATCAGTTCACTGGTGCTGACGCAATTGTTCAGCCTGCCGCTGCTGGATGTGCTGGACACGCTGGCAGCGGTGGCACCAGGCATGATTGGTCTTCAGGATGCCCATCCGCGCTATCATGCCGCGGCGGAGGCGTTCCGCCGGCGCGTGATCCTGGCACATCTGGATCTGCTGGCGGCTTTGCTGGAGCCGAGCGGTGCGGGCGCACTCATCACGGATGTGTCCGGTCATCTGCTTGCCGGGGCGCGCAAGGGAGACGCCGCTCCCGAGGCCGAACGGTTCGCATTGCTGCCACGCGATGGGTTCGATCTGCCCACCGAACTCGCGCGCCGCTTTACCGTGGATGGGAAGATCCGCTCGTGGCGATGGGTGACCAACCTTCCCAATGGCGCGCAGCCCGGACGCGCCTACGAAGTCGTCGGGGCGGTGCTCCGGGCCGGGGCCGGAACCTCCATCCGATGATGGAGTGCTACGCAGTTCGGGTGACGGCGTGCGCATCACGCGGCCCGGAGCGCACCCCCGTAGCGCAGCGTCGCCACGACGGATTGAGGCATCAGGAGTGACGCGGACCGCCATCGTACCCAACATCCTCTCGTGCGAGTGTGCGGGCGCGGAATCGGGCTACCTGGCTTGACGCCCGCCCGTCGCAAGGGCATAATGGCCCAGGAGAGCCCAACGAGCGATGGCTCAGCGTGCGGGTATATCGAGAGCGTAGCTGGCGAAGGCTGGGAGCGACCCCCATGGAGGATACCTCGCTGCGCGATCGCGTGCGCACGGCGGAGACGGAAATCGCGAACGGGCATCCCGAGCAGGCCCTGGCCCATTGCCAGATGTTGCAGGCTCGCTATCCCCAGGCATTGATCGTACAGCGCTTGCTTGGCGAGATCTACCTGGCGCTGAACCGGCCCGCGGAGGCGCTTCAGACGATGGAGCGGGTGGTGGCCGCCGATCCTGATGATGCGCGCGCGTGCTGCGCGCTGGCTATTGGCGAGCAGATGCGGGGCGATTCATCCGCCGCGCTGGCCTGGTATCGGCGCGCCTGCGAGATTCGCCCCGAAGACACTATGCTGCGCCAGGCCTATCGTGAGCTGGCGGCATCACGGCGGCAGCCGGCCTACCAGCTGGCGAGTCCTGGGTTGGCCCGGCTCTACCTGCGTGGCGATCTCCTGCTGCATGCCCAAAATGAGTTCGACGCGGTGCTGGCGCGGCATCCCAACCAACTCGATGCCCAGGTCGGTTTGGCCGAAACGCTGTGGCGGTCTGGCCAAACCGATCGCGCGCACCAGTGTGCGCAACAGGTCGTCGAGCAAGCGCCCTCGTGCGTGCGGGCGCTGCTCATTCTCAGCGCCATTGACCAGGCCGCCGGTCGCGATGACGATGCCCGCGCGCGGATGCGGATCGTCGCAGATCTCGATCCTGAACACCGCATGGGCCACATGCTCTACGCTGAGCGAATCGCCGCGGGCGACGAGCGTCTGGCGGAACTTCTGCTTACCGCGCCTTCCTCCGTGGATGGCGTGGCGAGCCTCGGCTACGGCAGTGGTTTCACCAACGGCGCCATGCCAGGCATCACGGCCACTGATGTGATGCGGGCGCAACAAGCTTTGCCCCGGCGCGGCGTGCTGCCTTCCGCCGCGCGGGAAGATCTGGAAGCGGTGGGCTCGTTCGGCCAGCAACGCAACGCGCCGATCCCAGATGATTTCCACTCCATTTTCGCGGAGACCGAGTTTATGCTGTGGGGTGCCGACGATGAGGAGGCCAATCATCTGCCCGGCGCGCCCGCGACCGCTCCGAATTTCGCGCCGCCGACCAACCCACTGGCAGGCGCTGAACTGCCGCGACACGCGCCCATCGAGCGCAGTGGAGCCACGGTGCCGCCAACCTTCAACCTCCGTGAGAGCACTCTCGAGGATACGGAGTCGCGTGCGGCGGTCGGCTGGATTCGCTGGTTGACGGCTCAAGGTGCGCGGCCACTGGACGCCCCCGCCATACGCGCGGGCGACGACCAGATGCGGAGGGCATCCACTTCCCGGGAGTTGCGGGACCCCGCACCCGAGGCCGGTGTACCGATGCCGGCGGCGAGTCAGCCCACCTACGACCCCAGCGTGAACGCGACGCGGGGCACGAGCGCACCGCTCAATCCTCCCTGGGTCAGTGAGGAGCCGGTGGAGGTCCCGTCTACCTGGGTGCCGACACCGGCGGACACCACGGCGACCAACGGCGCGCCCGACAGCTGGTCGGCACATCAGCAACCAGACCAATCGTTTGACGGCGCGGCGCAGGCGCCCGCCTACGCGCGGCAGTGGCAACCATCAGATGGTGAGGCGTCAGAGCCGCCCGACGCCGAACCAGCCGGCGTACTCTGGCCGCCAGATCAACCTGAATCAGACACACTCTGGCAACCTGACGGGCCGGGAGTGCAGCCAGCACCGGCCGACGTGGTGGAGACTTCGCGCGATGCGGAGCGCGATGCGGAGCGCGATGCCGAACTGGCGGCGGAGCCGGATGTACTCGAACCACCAACCAGGGAGTCTGATGGAGCCCAGATATGGCTGGCCCCAGCGGAAGAGGTGACCACACTGGAGGCGTTGGCGCGGACCGCCGCGTCCGATGGCTTCGCCACCTATGAGCCCCATGCCGGCGATCTCGCCGCGTTGGCTGGAGATTCCACCGACCATACGAGCGGTGTAGATGGGGTGGTGGGCGCGGCGGGAATGGAAGCGCAGGTTGACGCCCGGTTTGACGAGCAGTCATTTCCCGCGCCGTACGACGTCACCACCACGGCTGCCGCACCGGAACCATCAGGCGGCAACGGCTCAGAGGCGGGCGCGCTCGACGGCCCAGAGGACGAGGCCCAGTTGCGACAGGCGCGCGCGTTGCGGGCGCAGGGCCAGCTGGATGAGGCGCTCGACCTCTACGGCCAACTCCTACACCAATCACCAGCATTGCTGGAGGATGTGACGCGGGATTTGCAAGCGATCGTCGCCGGGTCAGATACTCCCGCGGCTCATCGTCTGCTCGGTGACGCCTTGATCCGCGGTGGCAACTACCAGCAGGCACTGGCCGCTTACAACCAGGCGAACACCACGTCGCAAAGCCAGGATGGTTAGGATCAGGTGGACAATAGCTTGCGGCGTCTGGTAGAAATTGATGGGGTGATTGGCGCTCTGGTCGTGGGCAAGGATGGCCTCGTCGTCACCAGTACGCTGGATGGCGAGCAAGAAGAGCTGGTTGGGGCCATGGTGGCCGCGGCATACGATGCCGCGGGCCGCTATGTCGAGCAAATCGGCGCGGGCCAGATACGCTATGCCCTGTTCGAGACGCCTGGTGGCACGTTGCAGATCGCCAACAGCGGCGAGATGCTGGTCGTGGTGCAGTCCACACGGCAGGCCAGTCTGGGGCGTGTGAGACTCGAACTGCTGCAAGCGGCTCAGCGCCTGACTCAGCAGCGCGGCGCCTACTAGCGTCGCGCGACACCATCTATACCGAGTGCATGTCAAGCCCGGAGCCTGGTCGTGGCTGACCGCCGGTGGTCCGCTCACACCGACATCGCAAAGGAGCATCTATGGAGCGAACGCTGATTATCGTCAAGCCCGAAGGGGTGCAGCGCGCATTGGTCGGGCAACTCCTCGCGCGCTTCGAGGCGCGCGGGATGAAGCTGGTCGGACTCAAGCTGATGACGATTGCGCGCGACCTTGCCGAGCGGCACTACGCGGAGCACCAGGGCAAACCATTTTATCCGGGTCTGGTCGAGCATATTACGTCCAGCCCGGTCGTGGTGGGCGTGCTCGAAGGGCCAAACGCGATCGCCGTGACGCGCACGATGATGGGGCCAACCAAACCCGCGGACGCCGCCCCCGGTACCATCCGCGGCGACTACGCGTTGGATATGGGGCTGAACATCCTCCATGGATCGGATGGCAAGGAAGCGGCGGCGCGCGAGATCGCGCTGTTCTTTGGCGCGAGTGAGCTGGTCAGTTACGAGCGAGCGACCGACCGGTGGATTGCCGCCGAGTAGCGTCGGGTCGCGTCACGCGGGTCGCCGGGCGTCACGCACGGCAACCGGCTGTGGGGTGGACGCGCGCTGTGCGGCGGCGACCAGGCGCCAGCAGCGGGTGCGGCTGGCCAGGCAGCGATCTTGTTCTTCGCGTGAGGCGGGAGGAGTGTTCAAGAAGCAGAAGACCTGGTACATCGGCTCACCCGCCTCGGGGTCGCTATTGGGAAACCAGCGCTCGCGGTAGTTCGGGCAGCCGTGCCGGTGCCGCCGCCAATCGCAGTGTTCGCGTGGATTCTCATGCAAGTCGTCGGTCACCCGTACATGTGCCTCTCGCTGTATCCGCGGCGGAACCGACCGGCGCGGCCTATCCGAATGCTGGTCGTCGCGACCAAGCATAGCCCACAAGCCTGGAGGTGTCAAGGAAAAAGCCCGCGCGAAAGCAAGATATCTGGCAGGCCAAGGGCGGCCAGGACGTGCGGCGCGCTGGCACGAAGTCCTGAGCCATCTGTTGCGGCGGGCCGCCTGGACCGTTATACTGACAGAGTGGCGACGCGCGGTAGGCTTCGCGGTGACAAGAGAAGGTGGGATCATGCGGTGGGGTCTGGATCACAGGGACGCTAAGGATCAGCGAAATGTGGGCAGTACGCGGCGAGCGAGAGGGCTCATCGCACTGTCGCTCAGCTGCTTGCTGCTGGTGATAGCCGGCTGCGCGGCGCAGGCAAGCGGGGCGCCAACGCCGACCCACACCAAGACGGTAGTCGCGCATACCACGCCGACGAAGACGCCAGCTGCCGCACCGACGGTCGCGCCCGCGCCCACACCAGTCGCGATCACCGACCTCAATGCGTTCCGACAGAGGCTTGCTGGTGCGCTGGGCAGCGGTCACTGGTCACAGGTGGCGCCGTTGCTGAGCCCGGGCTTCTCATTCCAGGGGCCACATAGTGGCTCCCATCTCTTGATGCCGTATTCCGGCCAGTACATGAACACGGCCTATCAAAATGGCAGCCCCTGGGGTCTGGGATCGGACTACGAATTGTCCACGCACTCGTGCTACTGGGCGGCATTTCCCAAGGCACAGGTGATCGGTTTCGATGGCAACAACGGCCACTATCTCCTGGTTGGTATCGAGAAATGGCAGGGCTACTGGGTGGCGGCCTGGGGATACGATGACCCCGAAGACACCTATTGCATCACCGGTGATTAGCGGAGCCAGGCGCTGGGCTAGCGCTTGAAGATCGAGAAGGGCTTGTCGTCGCGCGCCAGTGGGGCCGACTCGCGCGCCCGCGCGGCCACCGCGTCGCCGCCAGTATAGCGCAGCCATTCCGCGGGAGCATCTTTGCTCTCGCCGCCATGGGGGGTGATGCGCGACCGCACCCGGCAGATCACCGGTGTGTTGACGGCGCTGCCCGCCACCACCGCCTGTCCCTTCGAGAGCGCGGGCAGATTCTCGAGCAGATCATGCCCCACGCCTTCCACCGCCGTCGCGACACTCTTCTGGTCGGCATCGTTGACGATGCGCATGATGCACTGTGTCAGGCACTGGCTGAGCACATCGGGATCGAGCTTGCCCGGGCGCTGGGTGATGAGCCCCACACCGATGCCAAATTTGCGCCCCTCGGCGAGCACCTGCTTGAGCTGGCGCGTACTCACCACTTCCTGACCATGGGGCGCGAAATGGTGGGCCTCCTCGATGAGCACGAAGACGGGATAGGGCAGAAAGTGCTCGCTGTTTTCGGGTGCCTTGCCACGCTCGGTATCCACCCGCGCGCGAAAGAGCCGGCGCAGCAGGGTTGCCACAATGACGGTCTGGTCGCGGTCATCCACTTCGTTTAGCTGCAGCACCGTGCACTGTCCCGGCTTGAAGAGCTCCCGCAGTTCCAGATGATTGTTGGTATCAAAGACAAAGGAATTCTCGTTGAAGCGGCTCTCGATCTTCCAGGCGAGTGCGGCCGCGGTGCTGTTGCCGCTGTCGTCGCCCATCTCTTCGTTCTGTTCGCGCGCCACCGCCAGTACCGCTTGCTTGAGATCGTCCGCCGACCAATATTGCTTGCCTTTGGCCCGTTTCAGATTGCTGTAGGCACGACCCAGATAGAAGTGTTGCTTTTCGGTCAGATCGGGGAGCAGGTAGCGCAAGTCGGCAATATCCAGTGTCGAGAGTCGCACCTTCACCTGATCGTGCTTATAGATCCTGGTGTTCGGTTGGTAGGCCGCACCGCGCGCCATGGCGCGCACGTTGCGCGGCTCGCCCGGTCCAGAGGCGGTGCCCTCGAAATCGGGCTGGTTGGCGAGTTGGTCCAGCGTGCTATATTCACCGTGCGGATCGACGATCAGCACGGCGGCCCGATTGTACGGACGCATCAACTCCTCGATGATGACGCTGGCCAGATAGCTTTTGCCGGCACCGGTGCTGGCGATAATCGCCAGATGGGTACTGACCAGTTCCTTCACATCCAGCACGATCGGCACCGCGTCCGCCGGGCGTGTGAGCAGCGAGCCGATCACCGCGCCGCCAGGCTCGCGCGCGCGTTTCTTGCTGAGCACACCGGCCAGCAGCGCATCAGCCGCCAGGAAGATCGGCGTACCAGATTGCGGCGGAATCCACGGGTTGACGAAGGTGCCGAGCGTGGCGTCGTAGTACCCCATGATGGCGACGTGTATCTCGAAGAGCTCGTTGGCGCGCTGATCGTAACCCACCAGCGCGGCCACCTGGCTGGGAGCCACCTCTGGCTCGGCCAGAAAGGTATCGGGGTAGAGCTGGACGGGAATACGGCGCACGATGCGCCCCAATACCTGCCGCACCGCTTTGGCCTCAGTGGCAGGCGGGGTGGCCGTGTCATCCAGATCGTAGTAGACATACTCGCCATTTTTGAGCAGGCGCTCGTCATCGCGGGAAATGAAGGTGTATTCATGAATTGTGTCGCCGGGTCCCTTGGTAATCCCCACCGGTCGAACCTGCCGCTCGCTCATGGTGCCGCGCTCGCTCTCATCAAAGTAGCCGTCTGGTCAGACCTGAAATCAGCCGGCCGTTCGCACCTTCAGGCGCCACGCGATATTGCGTCGCATGATCGAGAGCAGCGCGGCGTTGGCCGGAAAGAGCCGGTCGAGCTGGTCGATGATTTCCAGTACCGCCATGGGCAAGAGTGGATTATCCTGCGCGATGATGTGTGGCAGATAGCCCATATGCAGATACGGCCGCGCGCCGCCCGGTGTTCCGCCATCCGCGAACAGATGGAAGGCACGCACATCCGCCTCGGGCAGCGTGGCAATCACCGCACCCAGATCAGGCGCCACCGGGGGAATACCGTGGCGGACGATAGCGGCGCCGGCACGTCCACGCCCCTGGCCATTGTGATTGACGGGTGCGGCCGTCATCGTCCCAAGCAGCAGCACAGTCACCAGCACCGCGCGCTCGGTGAGATAGTCGGGCGAGAAGAGTTCCACCTGCTCATCGTTGGAAAGGCGCGGCCCCAGCGTGCCGAAGGCCGGATTCACCAGGATCGTATCGCAGATGACCCCGACCGCCTCCGCATCAGTATCCAGCACCGGCACCAGCGCATCGCCGCCGGGTACGCCCGGCGCGGTCAGCGTCGCGACATCGGCGCCGCGCGGACCGGCGCGCAGTGGCACGCGCACGAAGCGCCCGAACGCGAAATCAACCGGACGCGGCGGAGTCGCCACTTCGCCAGGACCAAACACCTGACAGATGTAGCGCACGTGTGAGTCCGACTTGACGATTTTGCCGAGCTCGATGCGCTCGACGCGCTCGTACATATCCCGCCTCGTATCCGGCAGCCGCGGCGTGACGCGCAGGCGCGCTGGAGCACCCAGCAACCTGGCACGCTGTGTGAGCCAGTATACCATCTTGTGTCGCGGAGGCGACCTACGACTAGCCCACTTGGACTTGATTCCGGCGGCGTGGCAACGGGCACCGACATGGCCGCTGCGCCCACACGGTTCTGGCGGGCCGGCTCGCCCGGTATCCCTACAGCGTTCGCGTGGCGCGCGATTCCTCGCCGAGCAGCGCGGCATACGCCGCGGCAAAGCGCGCCGCCTGCGTGGCGTTATTGACCAGCAGCGCGCGATTGGCGCTGATACTCGCGCCGCCGGTGGCCTGCGCGACGTGGGCCAGCAGGAAGGGCGTGACCGCCGCTCCGCGTACGCCAGAGCGCTCGGCCGCCTGGAGCGCACTGGCGATGGCGGCTTCGATCCGCTCCGCTGGCATGGCGTCTGCCGCGGGAATGGGACAGGTGACCAGCAATCCGCCGCCAAGCTGGCTGGCCCACAGCGCGTGGGCGATCGCCGCGACCTCGCGGGGCGTGTCGGCGCGATGCGGCACACGCAGCCCACTGGAGCGCGTATAGAACGCGGGGAACTCATCGCACGCATACCCAATGACGGGTACGCTCTGGGTTTCCAGGTATTCCAGGGTCAATGGGAGATCGAGGATCGACTTGGCACCCGCGCAGACCGTGACGATCGGCGACCGCGCGAGTTCCGCGAGGTCGGCCGAAATATCGAAGTTCTGGGTCGCACCACGGTGGACCCCGCCGATGCCACCGGTGGCAAAGAACCGCACGCCTGCCAGTGCCGCGCAGGCCAGCGTCCCCGCGACGGTGGTAGCCGCCGTCATGCCGCGGGCCAGGGCGGGCGCCAGGTCGCGCCGGCTGGCCTTGAGGACGCCAGATTCACCGCTCAATCGTTCGATCTCGGCAGCGGTCAGCCCGATGACGATGTGTCCATCCAACAGCGCGACCGTCGCGGGGATGGCGCCCTCGGCCCGAATGGCCGCCTCCATTGCCAGCGCGACCTCCACATTGGCGGGGCGTGGCAACCCATGCGCAATCACTGTCGATTCGAGCGCCACCACCGGCCGGTCGTGCGCCAGCGCCGCGGCAACCTCGGGCGCCACACGCAACCAGGACGATGGGAGACCCCTATTTATCTGCTGTTGCATCGGTTTCTCCTACCAGGCGGACGTGGACAATTGGAACATCGAGAACGGCTTGCATGACGTGCGTGCTGTGACCTTCGGCGGAGACCGCTCGCCGCTGGCGAACCTCCAAAATGCGTGTGGCGCGCTGTGGCAATCCCCATCGCGCATCTCACCCGCCAAGCACTATCCCATCGCGTGCCTCACCCGTCAAGCATCACTCGCGCGCCCGTGCGTGCCGCCTGGCCCAGCGCCAGCACCGCGCGCAGCGTCGCGCGCGTCTCAGCGAGGGGGTAGGGCACCGGCGTTCCGTCGCGGATGGCATCGCTGAACGCCGCGGCCATCAGTTCATAGGGATCGGCGGAGGAGCAGGCGAGCGTCTCCACATCAGCACCGTGCCGCAGCAGGATGGGCGCCGGGTCGCCGTGCCAGGCCGTGAACGCCGGGTGTGGTATCTCCAGCACACCGCTGGCGCCGACGATGGTGATGCGCTGCTGCTCCGCCATACGGAAGCCGCACGCGATCTGGGCGGTGCGCCCGTCGGAGAACTCCAGCAAGCCCGTGAACTGCTCGTCGATGCCGCTGGGGCCGTACCGGGCCGCCGCCTGCGCCGCCACCGGCTCCGCCCCCAGCAGCGCGTGGCGCGCCGCGTGGACGCAGTACCCGCCGACATCCCA
>DASYGC010000862.1:0-3376 GCA_036000225.1 Ktedonobacterales bacterium
ATCAGCACCAATCCAAAGAGCAATACACTCGCCAGTCGCCCACGCCGGAACCGCTCGCGCACGGCAAAACTGGCGCTGGCTGGTGGCTCGGGGGGCGCCGTCAGGCGCCACCACCAGCCCACGATACCGCGCCCCGCGCGCCGCGACGGTAGCGCTTGCCAGCTCGTCTCGATCGGGGCAGGTGCCAGGGCGGATGAATGCTGGCGCACAATATGGCTTCCTCTCGTCGTGGGTCACAAATGCGACGGTGCGCGCGTGCGCGCACCGTGTGGCAGCTGTGCTGTCGTCGGCGTGATCCGCTGATACCAGATACAGGTGAACGGTGGTGATGCGTCGTCGCGCACGGGGTGCGCTCTGGTCCCCCGTTATCTGCCGTAGTCGCGCACGGGTGTAGCGCAGCGTCGCTCTGGGGCTCGGTATGTGCGAGTCTCTATCCGAACCTCGTATGAGACATACGCAGCCAGGTTACAGCATAGGACCAGAAGCCCTGGCTGGAGATCAGAGGAGTTGTCACGTCCAGGTGTCCACGCGCCGGTATGCTGGGACTACCGATGCCGGGACTATCTCAGCGCCACCGGCAACGCGTGCAGCCCGCGGAAGACCGTTCCCGGCCCCCGCACTGGCGGGTCGCTCGCCAGACGCAGCGCCGGAAAGCGGCGCAGCAGCGTGGGAATGGCGATCTGCCCTTCGAGATACGCCAGCGGCGCGCCCAGACAGTAGTGGATGCCGTGGCCGAAGGCCACATGGCGGTTCTCGGCGCGCGTGAGATCCAGCCGGTCGGGGTCAGGGAACTGCTCTGGGTCGCGATTGGCGGCTCCCAGCAGCATCACCACATTCTCGCCAGTGGCGATCCGCCGTCCTCCCAATTCGAGATCCGCGTTCGCCAGGCGTGAGGTCATCTGCACCGGACCATCGTAGCGCAGGAACTCGACCACGGCACTGACCGCCAGGCTGGGATCATCGCGCAACCGTCGCATCTGCTCGGGATGGCGCAGCAGCGCCAGCATGCCATTGCCGATCAGGTGCGTGGTGGTGCCATGGCCCGCCGCCAGCAGCAGCATACAGTTGCCCAGCAGCTCGTCTTCGTCGAGCACGTCCCCACGGTCCTCGGCGGCAATCAGCGCCTGCAGCAAGTCGTCGCGCGGATGCGCGCGGTGCTCGGCCATCGCCTGGCGAAAGTAATCCATCAGCGCCGTCACACCCTGTAGGGCGGATACCATGCGCTCGAACGGCAGATCGCCCCCGCCAATCAGCGCGCCGAGATCGAAAGTCCACTGCGTAAACTGGCCCTGGTCCGCCATCGGGATGCCCAGCATATCGGCAATCACCCGCACCGGCAGCGGGAACGCCAGATCACGGATGATATCCGCTTGCGCTGCCCCCTCCAGCGGGTCCAGCATCTCATTCACCGCCGCCTGGATGCGTGCCCGCATCGCCTCGACGGCGCGCGGCGTGAACGCCCGGCTGACCAGCCCGCGCAGGCGCGTGTGGTCGGGTGGATCGAGGAAGAGAATCTGGCGCATGAACGCGCGCACCGCCGGCGCCAGCGTCGCCTGCAAGGACTCGGGCAGCCAATCGGTCGTGAGGTTGGCACGCTCGGCGGACATGCGTGGTTCGCGTAGCGCCGCCACCACATCCGCGTGGCGCGTCAGTACCCACCCATCCACGGCATCGCGATGCACCGGATCAGCCTCGCGCAACCGGCGATAGAACGGATACGGATCGTCCAACACCTCGGGATCGAGCAGGTGTTCGAGCGCCAGCGGGTCGGTGGATGCGGTTGTCATCGGTGCGCCTCAGCCTTTACCAGTCGCATGAGATGCTCGATGTTGAGGTAAGTCTCTAACTCCTGACGTTCCACTTCACGCAACGTGCCGTCCCGGTCGGCCTCCACCAGCTCATACATGCGTTCGGTGACGTGCACCGACGGGTGAAAGACGATGATCTCCGCTGGGAGGGGTTGGCTCGCCAGGAAGCGAGCAAATTCGTGCTCGGCCTCTGTCTCAAGTTGCGCTCCGGTGGACATGCGGTTGGCCCTCTCAGTCTGCTGGCGACCGTGGCCGCAAGATCATGCGTGCAATCTGCCGCACCCTGCTCCGTGATAGTATAGCCCATCTACTCCTCCGATGGTGAGTGATTGGGGGTATCCTGCGCGCATGGAACTCATCATCTTGATCGGACTCCAGGCCAGCGGCAAGAGCACGTTCTACCAGACGCGCTTCGCCGCCACACACACGCTGGTCAGCAAGGACCTGCTGCCCAATGCTACCAGCAAAGATCGTCGGCAGCAGGCGCTGATCGTCGAGGCGCTGGCGGCGGGCCGCTCGGTGGTCGTTGACAACACCAATCCGACGCCCGCCGTGCGCGCGCCACTGATCGCGCTGGGCCAGCAGTATGGCGCCACCATCGCCGGCTTCTACCTTGCCTCAAATCTTGGCGCCTGCCTGGAGCGCAACCGCCAGCGCGTGGGTCGTGCCCGCGTGCCCGATGTCGCGCTCTTCTCCACGCGCAAGCAACTGCTGCCGCCTACCTATGCCGAGGGCTTTGACCAGATCTTCTTCGTGCGTATCGGCGACGCGAGCGCCTTCACCGTTGAGCCATGGCACGAACCGCACGATCCAGCCGTTGAACCACAGTGACCTCGAACTCCGCGCACCCATCGGCTCGCTGCGCCCGCGCGCGAGCGCGGCAAGCACCTGCCCATGTGCCGCGATAGTGTATACTGTTGCTGATAGCAGGTATCTGCGGTGCATTGACACATGACGCAGCACACGCGAGGTGGCAACGATGCCGATCCGACCAACCCTCCACATGGCCATGCCCGCGCGCGGCCAGCCGCGCGCTCACCTGCTCATGCTGCCTGCCGCCTGACCGGTGCGATGCCGGGTACCTTGCGTACTTTGAGGGCCGCCCCAGCGTGGGCGGCCCATTTCCTTGACCTCGCGCACGATCGCATCGCACCCCTCACCTGAAGGAGTCACACCTGATGACCACGCACCCAATCAAACCGTCAGCTAGCCCGGCCGCGCCGCACTGGTATGTCACGACCGCCATTCCCTACGTCAACGCCCGACCACACATCGGCTTCGCGCTTGAAATCGCCCTGACCGACGCCCTGGCGCGCTACCACCGCCTCAAGGGCGAGCGCGTCTGGTTCCTGACCGGCACCGACGAGAACAGTCTCAAGAACGTGCAGGCCGCCGAGCGCGAGGGCATCTCCACTCAGCAGTTGGTAGACCGCAACGCCGCGCAGTACGAGGGCCTGCGCGCGCCGCTCAACCTTTCGTTCGACCAGTTCATCCGCACCAGCACCGATCCTTCCCACCTGGCCGGCGTCCAGAAGCTGTGGCAGGCCTGCGACCGCCACGGCGACATC
>DASYGC010000863.1:0-2335 GCA_036000225.1 Ktedonobacterales bacterium
AGCCCGGCTGGCAGGTGGGCAGGCCGCAGCCCAGCGCCACGCCGCGGTCCACGAAGATCTCGCTGCAGGGCCCACAGGGGCCGCTCTGCCCGCCCATCGTCCACAGGTTGTCGTCGCTGCCCAGTGGCACGATGCGCTCGGCTGCCATGCCCGCGCGCAGCCACTCCTCCACCGCCTCGGTGTCGGCTGGCAGGCCCGACTCCGGGTCGCCCGCGAAGGTCGTGACCCAGAGCGTCTTGCGGTCCACGCCGAAGCGGTCGAGCAGGTCGCGCGCGAACTCAATCGCCTCGCGCTTGCCATAATCGCCGATCGACCAGTTGCCCAGCATGTGGAAGCTGGTGAGCTTGCGCCCATTACGCCCGACCATATCAATGTCGTCGGTGCGCAGGCAGCGCTGCCAGCCGGTCAGACGCGACGCGGGCGGCGGCTCCAGCCCGCGCAACGTGGGCAGCAGCGGCTGCATGCCCGCAATGATGAAGCTGGTGCTGTTGCCAGGCAGCACCAGTGGGCTGCCCGCGATCTCCAGATGGCCGTGCTCGCGGAAGTAGCCCAGGTACTGTTCGACGATCTGGTTCGAGGTCGTCGGGGTGTGTGGTGATGGTGGTGATGGATGCGTTTTTCGTGTGCGGGTCGCCATGACGGTGTCCTCCCTGTGCTCCTGAATGTTGAGAGCGGAGTCCAGAACGTCGCAAAGCACTCGAGCATCGCTCACGCCCTTACGCCAGGGTGCGGTGCGCGGCGACGCGAACAGAGACATCGGTTGCCGGCGTGTCTCATGGCGTGGAGGTGGGTACACCCTCCAATGTACCGCAAACGAAAAGCCCACCCACGAGCACACGCTCGGGGCGGGCTGCAACAAGCAGATTCCGCGGTACCACCCGAATTGTTTGGCACTCCCACCGCCGCCACGTCGAGCGCGGCGAGTTGGCGCGGAGGCCACTCTCTGCGAGCACAGAACGGAGCGCCCGGCGGGGGTGTTCCACGCCTGGGCTGGCATGCGTTCGATGCCCTGCCCTCAGATAACGGGGGGCTTGCCGGCGGGTGCTACTGGCCATGTAGCCGGTGAACCGGACGGGTTCTGCCGCATGCATGGCGTTGGTCCCGCGTCGCGATCCGGCGGACTCCAGTGCGCCGAACCTGAGGGCGGCTTCCACGTCGCGCGGGATGCCGGGCTTACACTCTCCCCGGTTCGCTGCGATCCGCGCCGCGTGTACTCGTCCCTCGCGACGAGCTTATTTGCGATACGTCAAGTATACGCAGGGCGCGGCGGGGACGTCAAGGGTGGGTCAGATGAGGTATAACCATGGCTGATGGGATACGGCGAGGGGGGGTGGTAGGCGAGGCTCCTCGAATGAATCCGAGGGGGAATCCGGTGCCGGCGAAGTGAGGAGTAGGCGAGGACGCGGGCTGAAGACACCGCTGCTAATCCTGGTCCGGCATGGTGAAGAGCAGGTGGGCGGCATCCGGCGCTGCAGGATCGGGCTCGACCGCATTTCTTTGGTGGCTCATTGCAGGCGTGTGCGCCGCCTCTGGCTGAACCGCGATGCGACCATTGAATGACCGTGAGGACAAAGATGCGCTTCAAGCAAGAATCGTCGGGCACCTCGCCGTGTCATGACCGCGGGACGGTCATACCTGTTAGATTCGCAGCGAAGTCGGGGTCAGAAGGTCGGTACCTAACAGCGTGTCAGATACTTGATTCGTTCGACTTCCTCGGTCGCCGGTCAGCGTTTGTAGGATATACTTAACCGTGTCTCGTGGAGTGTGTGACCGCTCGCGGCGCCCAGACACTGAGTAACACCACCATACCCCAGATGCCACACCTGGCACCAGTTCGAAGCGTATACTCTATGACAACATCCATGCCGCGCGGCAGCGCGCGGCCACCCGGACCGCAAGGAGGGGTTGCTCCAACATGGCCTTCGCGCAGCACCGATCCGTTACCTACGCGCAGCATGGCATGATCGCCGCGCCGCACTACCTCGCCGCGCAGGCGGGACTCGATCTGCTCAAGGCAGGCGGCAACGCGGTGGACGCCGCCATCGCGGCCAACGCGATGCTGCAGGTGGTCTACCCCTTCGTCTGCGGCCTGGGCGGTGACCTCTTCGCGCTGCTCTACGATCCGCACAGCGCGGCGCCGATTGGCCTCAACGCCAGCGGACGTGCGCCCGCCGCCGCGACGATCGAGCGCTATCAGGCGCTGGGCTACCGCGCGATGCCCGCATTCGGCATCCATACCGTGACGGTGCCAGGCTGCGCCGATGGCTGGGGTATGCTGGCGGAGCGCTTTGGCCGGCTGGGGCTGGCCCGCGCGCTGGCGCCGGCTATCGCCTAC
>DASYGC010000864.1:0-3506 GCA_036000225.1 Ktedonobacterales bacterium
ATAACTGTCGCACAGCAAACCCTTAGCACTGCCTAAGCAGCGCCTAATCTCCCCGGAGTATGGTCTGAACGAGGCGGCCCTCAGATTGCGGGCGCCAACATTGCTGATGCGCTTACAGTGAGGTCTCTAACTCATGAAACGTCTATTCTCACGCGGCACCGCGCGTGCCTGGATCATTGCGGGCATTGTCGCCGCTGTGCTCGTCCTGGGCGCCGGTGGCGTCTATGCCTACACCCAGTTCGTCGCGCCTCGCCTCGCGCAGGGCGCCTACGGTCCTCCCACCGCCAGTCATGGCAACGGCCAACCAACCGGCCAACATGCCAGGGGAAAACATAAGGCAGCCGCGAACGGCGGCGGCGCCACCACGCAACTACAGCGGCTCTTCGCGAGCTCCATCCGTGGCCAGGTGACCGTGCCCGATGCCAGCGGGCCGGGCGGCTATGCCGTCGTGGCGTGGGCCAAAGGCAACATCACCAGTGTGGATTCCACTGGCGACCAGCTGACCATCCAGGAGCCTGACGGCACCAGCGCCACCTTCGCCGTGCCCAGTACCGCGCGGGTGACCGTGGGCGGCGCGCAAGGCACCCTCGCCACTCTGCAACAGGGCACCACCGTGCTGATCGTCACACGCCAACTGCAAGGCGGTACGCCGACCGTGATGGCGATCGTCAGCCAGAGCGGTGCCGCTTCCTCGTCTGGTTCTCCCGCGGGTGGCGCCGCGACCCCCACTCCCGGTAACACCTGATCGCTCTGCCTCATGCACCGGCCAGAATGCTAGCAAGCACGGACGCATGGCACTTCGCGCCATCGGCACACATCATGCGACTTCGATGTTTTTGCCCGCCAGCGATCGCGCGGCACGAAAGGTAGCAACCCATATGCGCCTCTCCCCACCGCTGTCCAGCGGCCCCGCTCCTCGCAACGCCGCTCCACGCGGCCCAATCCACCGATTCACCACCGGCGCCGTGCTGCTGCTTGCTATCTCCATGCCAATCGTCGCCGCCTGCGCTACTGCTCCCAGTGCCATTACACCCCCGGCGGGGCAGGCCGCGTATCCCATCAAGCACATCATCGTCATCATGCAAGAGAACCGCTCGTTCGATACCTACTTCGGCACCTATCCCGGCGTGGATGGCATCCCGACCAATGTCTGCGTGTCGAATCCAGCGAATGGCCAGTGTGTCAAGCCGTTTCACGACTCCGCCGACCTGAACCATGGTGGCCCACACGGCCAGTCGAATGCCGCCGCGGATATCAACGGTGGCCAGATGAATGGGTTCATCGCCCAGGAGGAAATGGGGCGTAAGCAGTCGTGCACCGATCCGTTCAATCCCGAGTGCACCAACAACTCCGCCCAGCCCGATGTAATGGGCTGGCACGATGCGCGCGAGATTCCCAATTACTGGGCGTATGCGCAGCATTTTGTGCTGCAAGATCACATGTTCGAGCCTAACGCTTCCTGGAGTCTGCCCGAACACCTCTTCATGGTTTCGGAATGGTCAGCCCACTGCACCCAGCAGGGCAACCCGTCGAGTTGTGTCAACGCGTTGCAAAGCCCCGGCACTCCGGTCAATGGCGCGCTCAAGCAGCCGGACTATGCCTGGACCGATCTCACCTACCTGATGTACAAGAACCACGTCAGCTGGGGCTACTATCTGGACCAGGGCTTCCAGCCCGACTGCGCCGACGATCAGATGGCCTGCCAGGCGGCGCCTCAGAAAGTCAGCGTCCCAGGCATCTGGAACCCCCTACCGAACTTCGATACCGTCAAACAGGACAACCAGCTCGCTAATATCCAGGATGTCAGCAACTTCTACACCGCCGCGAAGAACGGCACCTTGCCCGCCGTCTCGTGGGTTGTCCCCAATGGCAAAGATAGCGAGCACCCGCCTGCCCTCGTCAGCACCGGCCAGGCGTATGTCACCGGGCTGATCAACGCGGCGATGCGGGGACCGGAATGGAACTCAACCGCCATCCTTCTCTCCTGGGACGACTGGGGCGGCTTCTATGACCACGTCAAGCCTCCCACGGTGGATCAGAACGGCTACGGCCTGCGCGTGCCTGCCCTGGTCATCAGCCCGTATGCCAAACGTGGCTTCATTGATTCGCAAACCCTCAGCTTCGATGCCTACGCCAAGTTCATTGAAGACGACTTCATGCACGGTCAGCGCCTCGATCCCAAAACCGACGGCCGGCCCGATCCACGGCCCACTGTGCGCGAGAACGCCTCGATCCTGGGCAATCTGCTCAACGATTTCGACTTCACGCAGCAACCGCTATCACCGTTGATCCTCTCACCCAATCCCCCACCGGGCCCGGCGTCACAATAGGGCGCCTAGCCTTCCGAGTCCGCTGGTTGCGGGGGGAAGATCCACGCGGTGGAATCTGTGCTGACCCACTGCGGACCTGCTTGTCCCGCCTGCCCCCTGTCCGCGGCGGGCCGCGCGATTCCCGGCCCGCCCGCCTGCCGCCAGTCAGCCGATGCGGTCAGACCGCCCAGGGTTGCCGATGAGGGCACCCCTGTAGGCGTGTAACCACCCAGCGCGACCACCACTTCGTCCAGTGGCGTGCCGGTGGGCGTCGGCCACACGGGCGCGCGCCCACCGCGTTGCGTCAGCACCGCCTCAGCCAGCCGGTGTGCTTCTTCCTGGGTGCGCCGCAGAGTGAAATCAACTTGTGCCAGTCGGCCAAAGCGCGCCACCAGCGTGTTCAGGCTGGCGCCGATCTGCCAGAGCAGCGGATTGCGCACGGTGGGCGCGCGCGCGGCGAAGTTGCCGTTCGCCAGCTGCACGTGCACCGCGAGCAGCTGCTCCACGCCCTCTTCCAGTTCGCGCGTACGCTCCACCTCGCGCCGCTCCAGGTCGGCAAGCTCCTCCGCGCGGTCCGCGCGTCGCAGTGCGGTCAGAGTGCTCCGGGCCCATAGAAACGCGACTATCGCGACGATCACTTGCATCACGGCGGGTCCGGCAAGCACCTGCTGGCCATTGTTCGAGGCCAACAACTGGTTCAACGCCGTCGTATGCGGCAGCGCGAGAATGACCACCACCACCAGCAGGCTGTTGGTCAGCGCCACCACGAAAACGCTCCACGGCGCCAGCAGCGAGGCCGCCACCAGCACCGCGCTGGCCAGTAGGTAGAACGCGCTCAGGTGTGGTACATCCAGCCGGCCACCCAGCGCCGTCGCGGGAATCCCCGCCAGCGGCAGATCGGCCAGTGCCACCAGCAGCAACCCCGCGGCGGTCACCCGGCCCTTCCGGTTCAGCAGTGCCACCACTCCCGCGGCCACCAGCGCGCCAATCAGCACGAGTTTCATCGTCGGATGATCGTCGTCCACCACCAGATACTGCCAGAGCGCACCCAACCCGATCAGCACCAATCCAAAGAGCAATACACTCGCCAGTCGCCCACGCCGGAACCGCTCGCGCACGGCAAAACTGGCGCTGGCTGGTGGCTCGGGGGGCGCCGTCAGGCGCCACCACCAGCCCACGATACCGCGCCCCGCGCGC
>DASYGC010000865.1:0-5813 GCA_036000225.1 Ktedonobacterales bacterium
CTCAACTGGCACCTTGTCGATCATCACATCCGTGGCCATTGCTATTTCTCCTGTGTACTTGACCCGCGCATACGCCGCCCGCGAAGGCAGCGACCGCGGGCGCTACTTTCCACCGCACCAAGAGCTTATGGCGCGCGTCTCACACGATCATCACGCCCGCGGCACCCCACCACTCGGGCAGATCACAAGCCCACGCGTTCAGTCGAGCGGGCGGCGCATCAGCCAACGCTTGCCAAACCCAATCGGGGCCACATAGGTTGCCGTCACGGTGACTTGGATCACGAAATAGTGTGGCGGCAAAGCGGCGAAGCCGAGATCAGCAGCCAGAATCTGTCGCGCCCGATCAAGGGCATGTCTGCGTGAGCTACGACACGGTAGGTGCGCTCACCGGGTCGTCGGATGCTCCAGATGCATGCGCCGGATCGCTCGCCGAGGCGCGGCCGGGCGGCACGATCAGCAACGGAAAGCTGGACTCGTGCAGCACACGCTCGGTAACGCTGCCCATCGCCCAGCGATCGAGGCC
Organism: Ktedonobacterales bacterium; assembly: GCA_036000225.1. Lineage (GTDB taxonomy): Bacteria > Chloroflexota > Ktedonobacteria > Ktedonobacterales > JADMIN01 > DASYGC01. The sequence goes on from DASYGC010000865.1 coordinate 524, forward strand.
ACCGCGTCCATGAGTCGCCATCACGATGGCTGCCACAGCCGGCGTCTCTTGCGGGGGACGGCCAAACTGCCGCCCATGGGCACCGTCGAGGATGCCCTGGGTGGTATCATCGTCCAATAGCGTGGTGGTCGCGATGGTAACATGGCGCCCAAAGTTGGGCAGCGCGCGCATGCGGTCGGCTACATGGCTCAGGTAGGTCTGAGCCTCCCGTAGCATGGCTTCCGATGCGTTGGCATCGAGCTCTTCACGCAGCTGCGGCTTGTCATCGTTGCCCGGTACGGGCGGCAGCTCGACTACCCGCAGCAGGCGCAACGTCGCTGGGGACGAGCCGCTCAGCGCCGTCAAGAGCTCGTCTGCCGGTTGCAGTGCGGCCTCCGCTAGAGGCGAGCCATCCAGCGGCACCAGCACCTCGAACGGCAAATCCTGTTCGCCGGCTTGGGTTCGTGTTAGCGAGGGTGTGTCGGTGCGCAGCACAAGCACCGGTACAGGAGCGTGACGCGCGAGCTTCTGCGCGACGCTGCCCAGCACCCAGCGGGCCACTGCCGCCCGCCCATGACTGCTCAGCACGAGCAGATCACCGTGATGGTCTGCTACGGCCTGGATGATGGATACTGCGACAGGTCCCGACACCACATACGTCTCGTGGGCGATCCCCGCGAGTTCAGCCCGAGCGGTAACCTCCTTGAGGTAGGCCCGCGCCCCTTTTTCGGCATCATACAAGTCTACTGGCGGGACATCAAATGCGCCCATCGGATACGGTGAGTAGGTCAGGGTCTGGTTGACGACCTCGACGAACACCAGCGTTCCACCGGACGCTCGGGCCAGCCGCGCCGCCACCGGCAACGCGCGCTCGGCGAGCGAGGACCCATCGAGTGGCACCATGATTCTGCGAAACATCAGCTTGCTCCTCCAGATAGCAACCTCGCACGTCGTCGCGAGATCCGCGGCCCTCCCGCGCGAGAGCGCCAGTAGCCAGGATTCCGATCCGCTACCGGCGTTTGCCCTATCCGCGTTGAGCATAGAGCCGGTTGTTCACAGGCACATCACGACCAGAGCGCAGCAGATCACGACGGCGTCACACTGGACAGCGCGGGCTGCGCCAGACGGCGTGATGACGCTGTGTGGACATTGGCGCACCCTGTGACCCGCGTGTGATGCGGCGAGGCGATACTTCTACGATACAGCGCTGAGCGTCAGATAGCTGGGGTTGTGGGAAGGAGTGTGCTCCCATCGACATGCGAGTACGACACATAGCGGATGACTACCAGCGCTCGGCGCTGGTGCGCGTGGCGGTCCAGCGCGCGGTCGAGCTGGCCGACGAAGACTTCTATCACGCGCAAACGGTCCATGGCATGGCCGATGCGGACCTCGACATGTTCGCGCAGCACGGCCTGGGCATGTTCAGCGCCATTGCCGAGTTCGATTATCAGCAGTTTGCGCGCGACCTCTATCTCCGGGCGTACAAAGCGGCCTACCGGGCGCACCTGCGCGACCTCGTCGACGGCATTCGACGTGCTGCGGGAGAACTGGTGGACGCCATCGAGCGCGAGACAAGGCTCAGCACGCCTGACGCCTGACGCTCAGCGATTGCCGCTGGCGTCGTGCGCCTCAGGCGCTGGCGGTTCAGCGACTGGATCACCAGGGTCAGAATCGCGCGTGAAGCGCCAGGTGAGGAATAACACTATGGCGAACAGAAGCGTATAGACCAGCACGAGCACGAGCGGCCACATGATATCCATCATCAAGTGAATACCTCCTCACGATGAACGTCTTTCCTTGACACACGAGCAGCTTCGACACACGCCGCGCCAGGCAAAATCGCGTACCGCAACAATTCCGTACACTTAATCGGCGGTCGAACGTCGTGGCGCGGCCGGTGGGCGCACGATCAACATCGGGAGATTGGTGGTGTGTAGCACCCGCAACGTGATGCTGCCCAGAATCCAATGCGACAGGCCGCCGCGTCCGTGTGAAGCCATGGCGATCACGCTGCATCTTGTGGGCGCGGTGACCCCAGCAACCGGCTCGCCGGCCTCGGCGGTGCGCAGAATCACACCTGCGACATCCGATGCATAAGAACCAAACTGTGGGTTCACCGCGACGGACCACGTGATCGTCGGAGCGGTGCGGCCAAGCGCTTCGCGCACGCGTGCGGCGGTTGTGGTGAGATACTCACTTGCCTGCTGCAGCGCCCATTCCTCCGTAGCCGCGTGCGCGGCGAAGGGAGTCAGCTCATTCTCGCCGAGGGTCTCCGTGTCTACCTCGTCGAGCACACGCAGCAGGTGCAGCGCGCCGGAATCAGAACCTGAAAGGGCGCGAACCAGATGCGCAGCGGGCACGATCGCCGCCTCAGAGAACGCCGATCCATCGAGCGCGACCAGAGCACATGGACGCTCTGCCGCGGCAGCGGATGACAGTGTAGGGTCGTCGTGTTGGGGTAAGAGTAACACGGGCAGATCGCTTTCGTGAATCACTTGCTCCGCCACGCTGCCCAGCGCCCAGCGCTTGAGTCCCGTCAATCCTCGCGTCGCCATCACGACAAGGTCGGCTTTCCGTACCTGGGCGATGAGCCTGAGTGTGCCTGCTGCCGGACCTGCATAGACGCCGGTCTCGGTCACAATACCGGAGAATTGATCACCGGCTGCCACGCGTTTGAGATAGTCTCGCGCGCGTTCGCGATCGAGCGGGTTTGCCGGAGGAGCCCAGATGGCGGGCGAGACTGCGCCAACCTCAAATTCAGCCGGTCCCCTGACGACCTCAACCAGCAATATCGTGCCATCAAACGAGCGTGCGAGCTGAATCGCCATGGGTATCGCTTGCTCGGCTCGGCTCGAACCATCGAGCGCCACCAGAATACGCTGAAACATCGTCGCCCTCCTGCTCTCTCCAATGGCAAAATTTGTCTTTCTGACCGACAGTCACCAGCTACTCCGGTCACTTGGCATCTCACAGCCTTCCCACCTCAAAGGATTGAGCACACGTGTCATTGTCTGCGCGGTCGCTCCTCGATCGGGACCAATCGAAACGAACGGGCAAGTACCCACCACAGGTAGCCGCCGAGTACTGACATGGCTGCCCCCACAGCCAGGTAAAATGGCTGTAGCCACGCTTGCGGCTGGGCAGGATACAGCATGGGCGTGAAGCCCACCACCGCGATCTCGACCGCCTCGAAGCCGACCATGATCAGTCCGGCGACGATGGACGCGAGTGCGCCGATCCAGGGGCGCGTCACCACCGTCACCAGCGCGAGCAGCGCACTCCCGCCACACACAACGCCGAGTGCCACGGCGGGAATCGTGAAATCGGTGAACGGTGTGATGGCGCCCTGCTGCAGCCATGATTTGGGCAGCGCCGGCACGACAAATATGGCTCCCTGAATAGCGGTCAGAGCCACCAATCCCTCGAGTGCCACGAGTGGACCACGTAATCTCCAATGTCGTCGTAGCTCCTGGCTCAGAGCCAGAGGATGCCACTGGTTAGGAATTCGCGATCGCGCGCCAGGACTTTTGACAAGCGATTCAGATTTTGAAGGGGCAGCGGTAGGCGTAGCCATGGGACGGGCTCCTGTCCAGCGGGTCAACGCGATCACGCGAAGGATGAAACGCGATCACGCGTATTTCCCGCATTTCCTAGCCTATGCCAGGGTATTCACGAACGCATCACAAACGCCTTTGCTCACACAACAGTGCGGTCACGCCTGGTCACATGGCGCACTGACCGGGGAATCACTTGTCTCGACTCCGTGATGACGTTGTGCTGGCGCCTCACCTCCCTGTGACCACCAGTAGAGCAGGGAGGACCATGATGGGCGTGGGCGAAAGTGTTCATTCGAGAGGATCAAAACCATGACGACCTACACAACACCATCCGCACACATCAGCCACCAACCTGCTCAGACGCCGCGGTTTGACGCCGTGGATCGCGCCTGGCGGCCGCTCTACCGCATCAGTGCGACGGCTGCTTTGGCCGTTGTTCTGTTGACCTGCACCGCGGTGGGTTTTTACCTTGCCAGCCCTCCGCCGAGCACCATCAGTGGTCACTTCACACAGCTGCAGCACAATCCGCTTCTTGGGCTGCTCGACCTCGACCTGCTGATGCTTGCGGCTTACGCAGTGATGATGTTGCTCTATCTCGGCCTGTACATCGCGCTCCGACGGGCGAGCTCATCCTTGATGGCGATCGCGCTGGCGCTTGGCCTCATGAATATCGCGGTCTACATCACCACGAATCCGGCCTTCGCCATGCTCTCGCTGAGCGGCCAGTACGCCACGGCGACCGCGGCGGAGCAGAGGGCAGCGGCCCTGGCGGCAGGAGAAGCAGTCTACGCCATTTCGGTGGGCACCGCGTTCGATGTGAGTTACATCCTGGGTGGGGTCTGCACCCTGATTTTCGCTGCTGTCATGTTGCGTAGCGGCATGTTCAGCAAGTTCACCGCATACATTGGACTGGCCACGGGTGTGCTGATGCTGATACCCGCCACGGCAGGGACGATCGGTCTTTATCTCTCGCTCGTCTCTCTCGTGCCGATGGTCATCTGGCTCGTCCTCGTTGCCCGGCGGCTCTTCCAGCTGGCGGATATGACCACACCAGCCGATGTAGCGGCCTGAGGCCGGCTAACGCGCGCTCGCATCGTGCGCCACAGGCGCGCGGTGGCAATATCAGGGCAGCGACATGCGATGGCAGTCAACCTCAACAGTGACGGCAACTGCGTTGATGTGTACCAGGCGATACAGCAGATGTGTTTCGTAGCCACGTCCATTCAGGGGCGCGCTTCACGCGACGATTCTACGACTCGGGAGGAACCAGGATGAATAGTTTGGTGATCTATGCATCGCACTTTGGCAACACCAAGAGAATCGGAGAGGCCATCGCAATGGGACTGCGGACGCGGGGAACCGTGACGAGTCTCTCGGCGGATGAAGCCTCCTCCAGGTTGCCACCGGAGATCGATCTGGTGCTCATTGGGGGTCCAACTGAGCAGCACGGCATGACACAGATCCTCAGGCGTTTCCTTGATGAGTTGGCTCCTGGGGCACTGCAGGACATCAGCGTGGCAGCTTTCGACACACGGCTGCGCTGGCCACAGTGGCTTTCTGGCTCTGCCGCCATTGGCATCACAGAGAAGCTGCGCGAGGCGGGCGCGCATGTGATCGCACCACCTGAGAGCTTCTTCATCAAAGGTATCCTGGGGACCGGAGGCCGGAACACCGCGGAGCTCGACTTCGGCGAATTAGACCGAGCCACCGCATGGGCGAAAGGTATTGCCGACACGGCGACGCGACGTTCAGCC
>DASYGC010000866.1:0-4847 GCA_036000225.1 Ktedonobacterales bacterium
CGGTCATTTCCGGTCAACTCTCCCCACAACTTTGCCAACCTCCTGCCTCCACCCCTTCCCATTCTTGAACACATGACCTATACTCACTCTCGACGCCGCCGCATGCCGTCCGCTGCCCGCACCGCTCGCGCACCTTCAACCGCCGGCTCCGATTGCAACCACACCTTCCCTATGCTGTCGTGTAGAAAGCCCCTCCACCATGAACGACACGCCCATCCATCACGAAGCCACAGCTTGCTTTGCTTCCCTCGCCTCAGCCCAGCAAATTGCCATGCTCGACGGATGAACCCGAAAAATTCTGTGGCATATTGTGGCATTTCCAAATGCCCTCCCGATCACTCACGATGTCACAGCGGAGTTGAAATGTCCCTTGACCGCGCACCAGCCTCCCCCGCACAATTCCCCATCGGTGATGCGTCTGTCTTCACCCGAACCACATCGCGCCCTCGCGGCTCAAAATCACCCCGTCGGCCACGGCTGGTCGAGCGGTGTTCCCGCGGGGAGGAAGCGCGAGCGCACGACAACGGCGCGCGCGGCCAGTTCGGCCAGCAGGTCCGCTGGCGCGAGCCAGTGCGCCGGGTGAATGATGCCGCGGCCGGCGATCTCGCCGCGCAGCAGGCGCGGCGCCGCCAGCGCACAGAGCAGGCTGGGGTTGCGCACGTTGCCATAGGGGCGGTAGACATGGGTTTCGTAGACGCCTGGACCATCCGGACCGCTGCCAAACGCCTGATGCAGCAGCCCACCCTCGGTGTACCGGCCACCGAGCGGTCCCGCCAGCGCGCCGCACAGGCGCGCCAGACGCCACACTGGCAGCCCCGCGCTGGCCGCGGCCGCCATCGTGCGCATACCCAGGCGCGGCAGCGGATCGGGCAACCCCACGCGGTATTCGGTGTCGGGCACGGCATCGGCGGCGCTGTCGACGTAGTCGAGGCTGTCGGCCAGCGTCACGGTGCGCACTCCCAGCCCGGGGAACAGCACGCGCGCCGGCACGCCACCCACGCGCCCACCGGGCAGCGTGCGCCCGGCCAGCAACAGATAGTCGCCGACGACGCCCGCCCCCCAGACAAAGTTATGTACGCAGATCGCCGCGCGCACGCGATCGATACGCGGCAGAGTCTGGCGCGCATGGCGCGTGAGGATCCCCGTCAGCCCACCGGCCGTCGAGGCGCCCACGATCGCGGCGACGCCCGCGCGCTCGGCCTCGACATGATAGCGCTCGCGCAGCGCCGCGAAGTGATCGGAGCGCGGGCACATATCAACGTACGGGATGCGACACGCGATGGCGGCGCGCAGGGGCGCATCGCCGATCCGGGCGTACGGGCCAGCGGCGTGGACCAGCACCCCCGCCGCGCTGTCCGCGATGGCGGCGCGCACCGCTGTCACGTCACGCGCGTCCAGGCGATAGTCGCTGATGCGGCCCTCGGAACCCGGCAGCCACCCGCGCGGAGCAATGCCGTGCCGGCTCGCCACCGTGATGCGCAGCGATGTGTGCGCCAGCAGATCGGCCGCGATCAGCCGCCCGAACACCCCCGTACCGCCCAGCAGCAACACCCCATCCGCCATCAGCGCATCCCTTCAACCTGCCCCTTCGGCGGCGCGCTTGAGCGCCCGCAGCCGCCGCACACTCTCGCGCGCGAAGATGGCCAGCAGCGGCGGATCGAGCAGCCAGCCCAGCCAGGCCGGGCGCGCGCTGACCTGGTAGCGGAACGTGACCCGCGTCGTACCCGTACCCATACCGGTACCAGACACGACCGGCGTGAAGCGCCACGTCCCGGCAAAGCGGCGGAAGAGCCACGGACCACGCGTCATGCGCACGGCCACCACGCTGGGCCGGCTGAAGCTGACGTATTCAGTCTCCATGCCCAGCCCATTGCGCGCCACGCACCAGGCGCGCACCCCCAGACCCGCCTGGGTGGCGCCACCCAGCAGCCGCGCCTCGCGCAGAAAAGGGTCCCAACTCAGCCGCCGATTATAGTCCTGCGCGAGATCGAACACCGCGCCCGCCTCGGCCCGCATCTCGATCGAACGCTCGAAGGTCGGCATCCGCACCCCGCTCTCGCAGCTCAACGCACCCGCGCCCGCCTCATCCTCCTGATCCCAGCCCGCCTGATTCCAGCCCGCCGCCCGCCACTGTCCCCTTTCGGCGCGCGGGTCCCGCGCGGGTATTGTATACGACATTCCGCCCCCGCCCCGCCGCTGGCGGCTTGCGTCCTCCCGTGCCTATAATCCGGTCACCAGTCCGGGATGGCTGAGCCCGACACGAGTACCGGAGGGAACGCGCATGTCGCTGGATGTTGAGCTGTACCGCCGCACCATCGCCGTGCCCCTGAGCGTCGCGCCCATCGGATCGGGCACCGGGCCTGTGGGCGCCACGGCCCAGCGCATCCGCCGCCTGAGTGTCATCGACATCGCGCCCGAGGGGGCGACGCGCGCGATGGTGTTGGTCCACGGCTTCGGCGGGCGCGCCATGCAGTGGATCTATCAGTTGCGCGCCTTTGGCCAGACGCTGCGCGTGGTGGCGCCCGACCTGCGTGGCCACGGCCAGAGCGACGATCCCGACGAGGTGCCGATCCGCCTGGAGGACCTGGTGGATGACCTGGAACTGGTGCTGACCCGGCTGGAGGTGCCCGCCCCTTTCGAACTGGTGGCCCACTCCTTTGGCGGAGCCATCGCCGCCGAATATGCGCTGCGCCACCCCGAGCGTGTCGCCCACCTCGTGCTGATTGGCGTGCCCGCGCGCTTCATCCTGCGCCCCGGCACGCGCCAGCTGATGAGCGTGCCCGCTCCCATCTTTGAGACGCTGGCCCATCGCCTCAACATCGCGCTCTACGCTTCCCCGCGCACCATGCGCCGCATGCACGACCACGCCATGTCCGGCTGGCACGGCGAGCAGCGCCTGCAGCGCCTGACGGTCCCCACCCTCGTTGTGCTCGGCCAGCGCGATACCGTCTTCGAGCACGACTATTACGCGGGCGTCACCCGTAGTATCCCCGGCGCGCGGCAGGTGGTGATCCCCGTCTCCGCCCACCTCGTGCAGTTGGAGCGCGCCGACGCCACCAACCGCGCCATCCGCCGCTTCATCGAGGCGCGCCCGGCTGGCGCGACCAGCGAGGCCGTGCCACCCGCGCCGTCCCCGCGCCTCAGCCCCGCCGCGCGCTTTGCCGCGCGCCCCTGGCTGCAGTCCTATGATCCTGAGGTGCCCGAGCGGATTCCCGCGCCACGCGCGCTGCTGCACGATCTGCTCGGCAACGCGGCGGCCGACTTCCCCGAGCGTCCGGCCATCATCTATTTCGGCCAGCACATCGGCTACCGCGAGTTGGACCGGCTCTCCAATCGCTTCGCCCACGCGCTGCGCCAGTTGGGAGTCCAGCCGGGCGATCGCGTGGCGGTCGTGCTGCCCAATGTGCCGCCGTGCGTCATCGCCTTCTATGGCATCCTCAAGGCCGGCGCCGTGGTGGTGCTGGGGAGCCCGCTCTCCACCGAGGCTGAGATCGCCGCGCAGACTCTCGATGCTGACGCGCGCGTGCTGGTGACGCTGGCCTCGTATCGCCAGCTGGCCGAACGCGTCGCCACCGCGTCGCACATCCAGCAGGTGATCTACACCGACGTGCGCGAGTATCTGCCGCTGGCCCAGCGCGTCGCCATCGCCAGCCTGATCGCGAGCGCCACGCCGCATGCCAGCGCGCGCGGTACGCCGCCCACCACGACGGGAGCCCTGCCCGCCCCGCTGGCGCCGGGTGGCAGTGGTGCACCCACGCCGCCCACCTACGCCTTCCAGCAATTGCTGCGCAGCCAGCCCGCCACGCCACTGGAGAGCGGCGCCACCCCCGATGACCTGGCGTTAGTGCAGTACACGTCGGGCACCACCGACGCCCCGCGCGGGGTGATGCTGACGCACGCCAACCTGGTCGTCAACGTCGCCCAGACGCGCCACTGGTTGCCCGAAACCCGGCGTGGCCGCGAAACGCTGCTCTGTGCGCTGCCACTCTCGCACTCGTACGGCCTCACCAGTGGCCTCAATCTGAGCGTCGCGCTGGCCGCCTCGCTGGTGCTGCTGCCCACCACGCGTATCGACCAGATCCTGCGGGCCATCAAACGCTACCATCCCGGCCTCTTCCCTGGCGTGCCCGGGCTGTACCTGGCCATCGCCAACTATCCCAGGGTGCGCCGCTTTGGCATAGACAGCATCCGCATCTGTGTCAGCGGCTCGGCTCCCCTGCCCGTCGAGGTGCAGGAGGCCTTCGAGAAGCTCACCCGGGGCCGGCTGGTGGAAGGCTACGGACTGACCGAGGCCTCGCCCGTCACGCACTCCAACCCGCTCAATGGCGAGCGGCGTGTGGGCAGCATCGGTCTGCCCTATCCCAGCACCGATGCGCGCATCGTGGATACCACGACCGGCGCGCCACTGCCGCCGGGCGAGGTGGGCGAACTGCTGATCTGCGGGCCGCAGGTGATGCGCGGCTACTGGAAGCGCCCCGAGGAGACGGCGCTGGCGCTGGCGGATGGCTGGCTGCATACCGGCGACCTGGCGCGCATGGATGAGGACGGCTTCTTCACCATCGTGGACCGCAAGAAGGATGTCATCCTGGCCGGCGCCTACAATGTCTACCCGCGCGATGTCGAAGAAGTGCTCTACGAGCATCCCAAAGTGCTGGAGGCGGTGGTGGTCGGCACACCCGATGGGGCGGACGGCACGAGCGAGAGCGGCGCGGAGCGGACGGCGCTCATCAAGGCGGTGGTCGTGCTCAAGCGTGGCGAGCGCGCCACCGCCGACGAGTTGCTGGCGCTGTGTCGTGAGCGGCTGGACGCCTACAAGGTGCCCCGGCGGATCGAATTTCGCACGGAAC
>DASYGC010000867.1:0-2545 GCA_036000225.1 Ktedonobacterales bacterium
CGTGAGATGCAGGCTGGCGGGGTCCACGAAGCGCACGCGAGGCAGCGCCGCGGCCAAATCGCGGATGATCGTCGTGAGGGCGATTCGCGCATCCGGGCCAAGCTCGACGGCGATGAAGGTTCTAGTCATCGGAGGCGCCACCGTTTCTTCGCTTGCGACGGACAGGACGCCGGCGTATTCGCGACGCGCGCTCGCTGTCCAGGTCGCACACATCATGGATCTTAGCTCACTATAGGTGACTCGCGCGGGGTTGACACTGGCCGCGCGGTGGCGTACTATTGTTACTGCCTCTGCTGAGGAGGCGCCACGCCAAAGTGGTGGAATGGTAGACACGCAACGTTCAGGGCGTTGTGCGGGTTCCCGCGTGGGGGTTCGAGTCCCCCCTTTGGCACCACGGAAGGGTCGCATAGTCGGTCTAGTGCGGCGGTTTGCTAAACCGCTATCGGGGAAACCTGATCGAGGGTTCGAATCCCTCCCCTTCCGCCACGTCACTCATCAACGAGCCGCTGTAACAGCGGCTCTTTTCATGCCTGTGGGGCCGCGTTTAGCAGTCTGCTCTGCTGCTTTCTCCCCCGTTTTCACCCCCACTTGACGGCAAAACTGACGGCAAAAGTCCCTGTCTTGCTTGCGTGCGCCGCACGCGCGTATGTGGTAGCGCGTAGTGCCATGATAAGGTGGGGCCATGCGGACTGTACCCTGCAGGAGGATGAACGGTGCAGCGAGCGCGCGCACCGACCCGCCGGTCCTGGCGGCGCCCACAGGTTCCTTGACTCAGTGGTCGGTAGCGAGGCGAGAGGCGCGGTCGTGGAGGTACCGCTGCTGCGCGAGATTGGTCGTACGGCGGGCGGCGTCCTCGTACGCCGTGCGCGCCGCCGCGTGCTGGCCCGTTCGCTCCAGCAGGTGGGCGCGGACAGCGTAGAGTCGGTGGTCATTTGCCAGCCGGTCGTCCGCCTGGAGCGTGTCGAGGAGTGCGAGCCCGGCTGGCGCGCCGCGGGCCATAGCAACCGCGACGGCGTGACTGAGGGCCACGACGGGGTTATCGGCGAGCTGCAGCAGCAGTTCGTAGAGCGCCACAATCTGTGGCCAGTCGGTGGCCCCTGCGCTGGGCGCTTCGTCATGGAGCGCTGCGATCGCCGCCTGGAGTTGGTAGGGGCCGGTTGGACCCTTAGGCAACGCGGCGGTGATAAGGGTCACGCCCTCGCCGATGGACTCGGCATTCCACAGACTGCGATCCTGCTCTTCCAGTGGGATCAGCTCGCCGTGGGCTCCGGCCCGCGCGGGTCGACGCGCATCGGTGAGCAGCATGAGCGCGAGCAACCCCGTCACTTCGCTTTCGTCGGGCAGCAGACGGTGGAGCATGCGAGCCAGCCGGATTGCCTCCGTGGTCAGATCGGTGCGGTAGAGGGTAGTCCCCGTCGTGCTGGCGTAGCCCTCGGTGAAGATCAGGTAGAGCACGTGCAGCGCCACGCTTAGGCGCTCTGCCTGCTCCGCCTGTGGCGGCAGGCGGAAGGGAATGCCGCTGCTCTTGATGGTTTGCTTCGCTCGGCTGATGCGGCGCGTCATCGTCTCTTCAGGCACGAGAAACGTCCGGGCAATTTCGGTGGTGGTCAGACCGCCGACGGCGCGCAGCGTGAGCGCGATCTGCGAGGCCGGCGATAGCGACGGGTGGCAGCACATGAACAGCAGGATGAGCGAGTCATCCGCGTCCGTCGCTGGTCGGCCAGCCGGCTCCCACTGTGGCGCGGCCATGTGCCACTGGGCGGCCGTGTCCTCCCGGCGTTGGCGCGCCTGTTCACTGCGCAGCAGGTCAGTCAGACGGCGGGCGGCGACCCGGATCAGCCAAGCGCGGGGATTGGCAGGGAGGCCATCCTGGGGCCACTGCTGCGCCGCCGCAATGAGGGCCTCCTGGGTCGCGTCCTCGGCGATGTCGAAATGGCCGTACCGCCGGACGAGGGCGCCGAGGACCTGCGGCGCGAGCGTGCGCAGCAGATCCTCGATCTCAAGACTCAGCATGATCAGAGATCCAGTTCGTTCCGCGACTCAGCGATCGGGCGCACATCCGCAAAGGCCCTCTGCGCGGCGTCTGCTGGACCAGGGCAGTTCGCCAGCCGAGCGGCGATCTCGGTTGCCCGATCAAAGCTGTCACACTCGACGATCCAGTAGCCGGCAAGCACCTCGTAGGTTTCTGCATACGGCCCGTCCGTCACGACCGGCACACCCTGTTGCAGCTGGATGCGCCGCGTGTGGACTGGGGCGCTCAGGCCGCGCGTTTCAACCAGCTCACCGGACTCGACCAGGTCGTGGTTGAACGACTCCATGAACGCGCCCATCGCCGCGAAGTCCTCCGCAGACCACGCTGGCGTCGCGGTGGCCCTCCCCGTCATGGCGTCGTAGTCCTGCTGGGAAGCGTACGTCAAGATCATGTACTTCATGCGGTCTCCTCTTTTCTGTGGACACCGACGTAGGAGATCCACTCGGTCCCCTGGAGCGGCGCCTCACACTCCTATGTCGAGACCAGCGATCCATTCCGGACATCCACGACCTC
>DASYGC010000868.1:0-5545 GCA_036000225.1 Ktedonobacterales bacterium
GACGGGGAAGATTGAGCCACCACGGCCAAAATCGTGACACCGCCCACCGCGAAACGTCTAGCTGTTGAGCGGCACTGTGAACGTCGCAACAACTTACGGTACCATGGCACGTAGTTACTCATGGGAATAGGGTGAGGAGGACAGGCTACATGGCAAAACTATCATGGTTGGCGGTGGGGGTTGTGGCGGGACTAACGGCGGCGGCCATCGGCCAGGAACTGGCGCGCCAGCCCGAAGAGCGCACCTGGAAGGGCCGCGTCGCGGGCGTTCCGTACAACTTTCGCGTGAGCGATTGGAGCGCGATCGCCGGTGAATACTGGAATCCGGACCGGGATGCGATCTTCTCCCCCCATGCCATCGGGTTGGGGTGGGGGGTCAACTTCGCGGCGCTGGCGCGGCGGGCGCAGAACCTGATGCCCGCGTCCGTTGACAGTGGGCGTGTGCCCGAAGCGAGCCCGCGCTAAGCGATGGTCTGGCCGGGCAGTGGCCTGGAGGTGGTTGGTATGCTTGCCACCGATCCGCTTTCTCTGGTGTTCCTGGGCTGTATTCTCTTCTCAGGAACCTTTCTGTTGATTTCGATGGTCACCGGCCTGGGGAACGGTCACGGGCTGCATCTGGGCCAACTCCATCTGGGCCACGCGGGGCATGTAGGTCATTTCGGGCATACCGGCAACGCGGGGCATGTGGGTGATGGCGGGCACGCGGCGCATGCGACCAACGGCCACGCGGGCGCTCCCGCCACTGGCGCCGGCTCCTGGGCCGCGTTCGCCGAGGCACTGGTGGGCAGCCTCAATCTCTTCAGCCTGCTGACGCTGCTGTTCTGCTTCGGCCTGCTCGGGTACGTTCTGCACAATCTCACGCCCCTGGGCGATGTGCTGGCGCTGGTCTTCCCCGCCGCGGTCGGCATCGGCGCGGGCGTGGGGGTTGGCGCGGTGATGCGGCGCCTGTTCGAGGCGAACTCTGGCGTGCTGACCCTCGAAGATACGCGGCTCGAAGGACGCATCGGTAAGGTCAGCCTGACCATTCGCCCCGGTGGCATTGGCGAGGTGATCTTCGAGCGGGCGGGCGGCGGGCGCCAGAGCATTGGCGCGCGCAGCCTGGATGGCGCGGCACTGGCGGTTGATACGGACATCGTCATCGTCAGCATCAATGACGGCATCGCCGCGGTCCAGGGCTGGGAAAGCTTTCTGCGCGGCGTTCACGGCGGCGCCGCGACGCCACTCGCGGCCATCGAACCCACCGCCACCGCACCGCAATCCACCGAACCCGCCTCGACGGAACCCGCATGAACCAACCTGACCAGCGCCGTACTCACAGCCCCACCTGCGGGCTTCCCCCTATTCCCTTTGCTCAGCGCCGATCGCTGAGCCGCGGCGCGATGCCGTACCCGTTTCCGCCTGTCGTGCGCACCAGAGGCGCACAGTCCAGCACTCGCGGCAGTCCGCCGCCGAAAGAACAGGTGAACCTATGAGTCCACTCCTGACCGTCGTCGTGATCGTCCTGGTGATCGTCGTCTTCTTCCTGCTGATCTTCCGCTGGATCGGCTCGCTCTATCGCAAAGTTGGCCCGAACCAGGCGCTGATCGTGTCGGGTGGGACCGCCACGCCCCAGGTGGTCAATGGCGGCGGGCGCCTCGTGATCCCCATGTTGCAGCGGGCCGAGACGTTCTCGCTAGAGCTGATGTCGTTCGACGTGGCGCCCCAGCAGAACCTGTATACCAACCAGGGCGTCGCCGTCAACGTTGAAGCCGTCACCCAGCTCAAGGTGCGCAACGACAAGGCGAGCATCCTCACCGCGGCCGAGCAGTTTCTGAGCAAACCCGACCAGCAGCGTGAGGGCATGATCCGGCTGGTGATGGAAGGCCACCTGCGTGGCATCGTCGGCCTGCTCACGGTGGAGCAGATCGTCAAAGAGCCGGAGATGGTCAGCGAAAAGATGCGCACCACCAGTTCGGCGGACCTGGCCAAGATGGGGTTGGAGGTCGTCTCGTTCACCATCAAGGAAGTGCGCGACCAGAACGATTACATCTCGAACATGGGCCGGCCCGAGATCGAGCGTGTCAAGAAGGAAGCCAATATCGCCGCCGCGCTGGCCCAGCGCGACACGCAGATTCAGCAGGCCAACGCAACGCGCGAGGCCGCGGTGGCCAGGGCGGCATCCGACCAGGCGCGGGTGGAGGCCGAAGCGGCCAGCCAGGCAAAGCAGGCGGAGTTCCAGCGCGATCTGGCGCTGAAGAAGGCCTCCTACGATACCGAGGTGAAGAAGCAGCAAATGGTGGCCGAGAAGGCGTCGGACCTGCAGGCCGCCATCCAGCAGCAGCAGATCGTCGCCGAGACGGCCCGCGCGCAGGAGATTGATAAGACGGCTCAGGTGAAGGTGCAGGAGGCCGAGGGTCAGCGCCGCCAGATGGAACTGGAAGCCACCGTCATCAAGCAGGCCAATGCCGAGAAGCAGCGGGTCGAGACGATGGCGGATGCGGAAAAGCAGCGCGCCTCGCTCGAAGCCGAGGGCCGCGCCACCGCGTTGCGCGCGCAGGCCGGCGCGGAAGCGGAAGCCGCCCGTGTGCGGGGCGCCGCCGAAGCCGATGCCACGCGGCTCAAGGGTCTGGCCCAGGCGGATGTCATTCGGGCGCAGGGTGAGGCTGAGGCTGAAGCCATGCGCGTGAAGGCGGCAGCCTACCACGAATACAATCAGGCGGCGGTGCTTGACAAGCTGATTACCAACCTGCCAGAAGTGGTGCGGGCGCTGGCTGAGCCGCTGTCCAAGGTCGACAAGATCAGCATCGTCTCCACCGGCAATGGGGCCAATGGTGGTAGCCTGGGCGCCAGTCGCATCACCGGTGACATGGTGAATATTTTGGCGCAGGTGCCCGCGCTGATCGAGGCGCTCACCGGCGCGAAGGTAGGCAACCTGATCGAGCGCATCCCGGGTCTCTCCGACGGCACCACCGTCGAGGGCACCGCGGTCAAGAGCAACGGCAACGGGAATGGCGCCAGCAACGGCGCTAGCAACACGAACGCTGGCACGCCGGCTGCCACGGCTAGCGATGCCAGCGACGCGCCCGCCACGCCGCCAAGCGCGACCCCAGGCGCGACCCCAGGCGCGGCGCAGGTTGACGCGCCTCTGCCGGCCACCGATGGCCTGGCCACACCGGCGGGCCCGGCGCGCAAGTAATTCAGGGCTGAACCGCGCCGCGGTTCAGCGAACGTGGCCCGCTCCATCCGTCGGTGGGGCGGGCCGCGACGCGTGCACTCTGGTGCAACCATTCACCGCGAACGTGTGTTGTAGCTTCAGGAAGATCGCTTCCGCGGCAGGCGGAAGCAGCCGACGCGAGCGGCACCGTACGGCATGTATGGGCCACAGGTGGGTGACCGACTGACGATGGCGCGCGCGTGTGGCGGGATCGAAGAGAGGCGAGAAACCCATGAAGAGCACGGGACAGCGGAGTTTCTGGCAGATGATCTGCGCGGGCAGTGATGCGTGGAGCCGCGCGGCCTGCCGGCTGCGCGCGCTGGCCGCGCAACGCGGCGTGTGTTTCGATGAGCAGGTGTTGATTTTCAGCGACGTGCATGATTTGCAGACGCTGGAGTGGCAGTTGACGCGGGGCAAGCATCCCAGCAGCCGCGTGTAGCACGCATACCCGTTTCAGCGGGCGGCCCGCGAGCACTCCATCAACGGAGTTACTCGCGGGCCGCGTTTCATACTCAGTTCGGATGAAGGCATACGCATCACGAGACCCAGAGCGCACACCCGTGCGCGACGACGAAACGCCACCGAGCACCCGAACTGGGTATCATGAGTCGCCAGAGGCCAACCCGCGCGTGATGAATTCGAGCACCGACTGGAGCACCTCGGGGGGAAAGCCTTCGGGCTGGTCGCTCGTGCCATCGCGTCGCGGCCAGATCAGCCAGCGCAGTGACGTGAAGTGGCCGATGCCCATCAGCGCAAAGGCGAGCGCTTCGGTCTGCAGCGTGTGAATCTCGCCCCGTTCCATCGCCGCGCCCAGGCCGCGTTCGTAGCCGGCGCTGATGCGATAGTAGTATTCGTGGGCGGCCTCGGGTGCGACGCGCTCGGCCTCCTGGATGATGCGGTAGATCTGGCGGTGCTCGGCGACGAAGTCAAAGTAGGCCATGAAGCCCCGGCGCTCGGCCTCCAGCCGGTCAGGGGCCCGCTCCGACGCGATGCGCGCCGCCGCGCGCAGGCGCCGGCCAAAGTCTTCGATCAGCTCGATGAAGCTTTCGCGCTTGGTGTGGAAGTAGATGTAGAAGGTGCCTTGCGCCACCCCCGCGCGCCGGGTGATCTCCGAGACACTGGCTTCGTAGTAGCCCAGCTCGCCAAAGACCGCTTCGGCGGCGTCCAGAATGCGCCGGCGCGTGGCCTCGCCGCGCGGCGTCACCGGCAGCGGGTGATGCGTGCTGGCCGGAGGCACGGGGCGCTCATCGGGATCGGGCACCTCAGATAGGCTACTGTGTGTGGGCATGGCCGGCTCCCTTGACCCTCCACCAAAGGTATGACATACTGGCTTCAACAGAACATGACGAGTCAGTCATGTTGTAGTCACATGACAGGGAGGGGGCGCAAGAGTGCAAGACTCATCATCGACCGCGGGCGCGGCGGCAACTGGAGCGTCGGGCGCAGCGTATCCGCCTGGATCGCGCTTCCCCCTGCTGGCCGGCGTGCGCTCGCGCATCGTCGCCACGCCGCGACTGGCCACGCATGTCTACGAAAGCGGTGATCCGGGAGCAGAGCCGGTGGTGCTGATCCACGGCAACGCCTCGTCGGCGCGCTTCTTCGAGCATCTGCTCGCCGCACTGTCGGGGTACTACGTGGTCGCGCCCGACCTGCGCGGCTATGGCGCCAGCGAGGCGAAGACGGTGGACGCGACGCGCGGGCTGCGCGACTTCGCCGACGATGTGCACGCGCTGGTCGAGACGCTGGGCCTGGAGCGCTTCCACCTGTTGGGCTGGTCGCTGGGCGGCAACATCGCGCTGCAATACACGCTGGACCATCCCGCGCGGGTGCGTTCGCTGACACTGCAGGCGCCAGGCTCGCCTTACGGCTACGGTGGCACGCAAGGCGCCGCTGGCAAGGCGAATTACGATGACTGCGCCGGCAGTGGCGGCGGACTGATCAGTCCCGAAGTCATCGCGCGCTATCTGGCCAAAGACGAGAGCGCCGATTCACCGTACGCGCCGCGCTCGGGTCTGCGCCAGCTCTACGTCAAGCCGGGGTTCACCTACCCGCCGGAGTGGGAAGACGCGCTGGTCGAGCAGATGCTGATGATGGTGATCGGCGACCAGTTCTACCCCGGCGACGCGGTGGACTCGGTGAACTGGCCGTTCAAGGGACCGGGCATCTATGGCGCGAACAACGCGCTCTCGCCGAAGTATGGCGATCTGAGCGGGCTGGGCGATCTGCGGGGCGGACCGCCCATCCTGTGGGTGCGCGGCGCCGACGACAAAGTGGTGGCCGATGCGGCGCTGGGCGACTCCGCCACCCTGGGCCAATTGGGAGCCATCCCTGGCTGGCCCGGCGCGGAGGTCTG
>DASYGC010000869.1:0-3897 GCA_036000225.1 Ktedonobacterales bacterium
TCCTCTGGCGGGCTCAGCAGCTTGTCGTAGTACGCGGTATGACGATTCAGCGAAACCAGGAAAACCAGGAGGCCAAGCAGCAGGGCCGCCCCATAGCTGAGCACGTCAAGCGTGTGCCGATCAGGACTTGCCCCTAATCGACCGAGTACATCGGAAATCCACCCTTGAGTTGTGAGATACACGCCCAGGATCAGCACCGCCGTTGCCGTGCAGAGGCTGCCGATTACCGCCGTCGTGAAGCAAATCAGGTGGGTAATGGTGCCGCGCTTCTCGCCCTTGGGGAGTGTTTCCAGACGCCAGAGAAACGCCTTCTCGATGTCGGGTACCTGCTGCTTGAGCCGCTCGATGTAATACTCCTTGATCCGTGCCATCGCGAGTGCACTGCTCCGCCAGGCCTGGCGCACCTTGACCAGTTGCCGGAAGAAGACAGTGCCCAGCACGCCGGCGAGCAATAACAGGCAGGCTCCGAGTGGCAGCAGGTATTGCTTCTCAAAACTCCCCCCCAGCTGCGAGACAGCGCCCAGAGCTGCCGCCAGCACGCCTACCAGTGTCAGATACAGCCCAAACACCCGCGCTCGGTCCTCCATTGCCTGGTAGGCGGTCACATTCGCATAGCCGAACTCTTGAGTCAGAATGTTCTCCAGCGACAGCGCACCCGCCGCATCAGTCCCAACTACTTTCGGCGTGGCTGGCTCGACGGTGCCGGTGGGAGACGAAAACGGGAAAGCGGTCGCATCGGTAGGTGCGGGCATGTCTCCTCCACTCCGTCCCGCGGTGTTCGGTTGGGGTGCACTCGCGGTCAGCGCATCACGGGTGAGCAGCAGACCGATGATTGACTTCGCATCGCGGATTTCGCCACGCCCAATCAGGGCAACCGCCTCATGCAAAGGCAGCGTCACGACTCCCTCGATCTCGGTGGTATCCAAAGGCCTGAGGGACTGTGCCGGCGTAGCCCGGCCATCCACAAGATAGATATGGATGACTTCATCGCAAATGCCTGGCGTAGTATAGATCGACGCGAGGTGACGCACGGTGTTGCCGGACGCCTCGAAGCCGGTCTCTTCGCGCAGCTCGCGCACGGCAGTCTCTTCGGGTGACTCCAACTCGCCAGTTCCAGGCACAGACACCTCGATGATGCCGGCTGGAATCTCCAACGTACGCTCGCCGACAGCCGGGCGTTCCTGCCGCACGAGCATCACATGAGGTTCGGCATCGGTCCCGCGAGAGATGACCGGTATGATGGCCGCCGCCGCGCGCGTCTCAACGATCTCGAACTGGCTGACACCGCCTACCGAGCGAACGAGAGTTTCCAGCCGCACCTTGAAGCGTCTGCCATCGAACACGATTCCATCCGCCGGGCCGGTCCCCGCGCTACCACTCATCTACATGCTCCTCTGGTGACAGCCAATCGCGCCACCGCACGGCCACTGTGAAACATCGACGAATGCCTGAGCGTGCCAACAAGGGCGGGATACCCGACATCGTCCGTCGCGACGCACCTAACTCTGGCATACGTGCGCCCGGTGCCGCCAGTATGCCACATTGTGGCCAACTGGGCATGCGCGCCGTCTTTCCTATACCCATTGCGCGCCCAGCGGTTGGCATGGTATAGTGATGTCAGAAATCCTTTAACTTGGCCCTGTGAGGCCGGAAAGGAGCGGTTCGTGAGGCTGCGTGCCAACCAACATCTCAAGCGGTATTCCCGCCTCCAGACACCTTCACCCCATTTCGTGATGGGCGTGGAGGTATTTTTTTGCGCCGCGCGGGCCATAGCTGGGGGTGCGCGCTGATGCTCGATTCGTCCCCATCCGCTGGACCGGCTCGCGTCAACCAGCCGGCCTCCGCTCCGGACAAGGTAATTCTCACCGCTGACGAAATGCGCCGGGCCATCTCGCGCATTGCGCACGAGATCGTCGAACGCAACGGCGGCGCATCGGACCTGGTGCTCGTTGGGCTGCGCACACGCGGCGGCCCGCTCGCGGCCCGCCTGGCTGCCCGCATTGCCGAGTTGGAACAGGTTGCTGTTCCCCTGGCGGAGCTCGATATCACGCCCTATCGCGACGATCGCCCGCGCGATCAGTCGCCGCGCGAGCATATCGTAACGCCCTTGCCCGTCGCGATTGCTGGCCGTGTGGTCGTGCTGGTCGACGACGTGCTCTTCACCGGCCGCTCCGCGCGTTGCGCGCTGGATGCCCTGCTCGACCATGGACGCCCGCGCAAGGTCCAACTCGCCGTCCTGATCGATCGCGGTCACCGCGAGTTGCCTATCCGCGCCGACTACGCGGGCAAGAATATTCCCACCGCGCTGACTGAGAGCATCGCGGTACGGCTGCGCGAGACCGATGGCGTGGATGCCGTGCTGCTTGTGCGCCAGCCCGCGACCGCACCAGCACCGGGAACAGACCGCCCGCAAGGTGAAGGGAGCGCCTCACGATGACCGGCCCCCGTGCTTCCCTCGTCAAGCCGCCTGAACCGCCAGCACTTGAAGCCGGTTTCCGCCGCCGTCATCTGCTCGATCTCGACGACTTTTCCGCCGGCGAGATTCGCGCGCTGCTCGATGCCGCCGCTGGCATGCGCGCAGCCCTTGCCCGACCTGGTGTGCGCCTCGACCAACTACGCGGGCGCACGCTCGTCAACCTCTTCTACGAGAATAGCACCCGCACCCGTGTCTCATTCGAACTGGCCGGCAAACACCTCGGTGCCGATGTCGTCAATGTCACGGCCTCGGGAAGCAGTGTCGCCAAAGGCGAATCGCTGATCGACACCGTACGCACGCTGCGGGCCCTGGGCGCCGATCTGGTGGTGATGCGCCACAGCCAGTCCGGCGCGCCCGATCTTGTCGCGCGGCACACCGACGCCGCCGTTGTCAATGCCGGCGATGGCTGGCATGCCCATCCCTCGCAGGCGCTGCTCGATCTCTTCACCATGGAGCAGCACCTCGGCCGCATGGCTGGCCGCCGAGTCGCGATCGTGGGCGACATCCAGCACAGCCGGGTGGCGCGGTCCAATCTCTGGGCGCTGACCGCCGTCGGCGCTGAAGTGGTGCTCTGCGGACCACCGACGCTCGTCCCCGCGCAGCTCGCGGCGCTGGCAACTGCGCGCCCTACGCCAGACGGCGCGCTACGGCGGATTCGCATCGAACACCACCTCGAAGCCGCTCTACCCGATGCCGACGTGATTATGGTCCTCCGTTTGCAGCGCGAGCGCCAGGCAGCCGGCCTACTTCCATCGCTCCGCGAGTACGCGACGCGCTACGGGCTGAACGCGCGCCGGCTTGCGCTGGCCCGCCCTGGTGCGCTGGTCATGCACCCCGGACCCATGAACGAAGGGGTCGAGATCGCCTCCGAAGTGGCCCACGGCCCCGCCTCGCTGATTGAGCAACAGGTCACCAACGGCATTGCCATGCGTATGGCGATTCTCGATCTGCTGCTGCGCGCGCGCGCCGAGATCGGAGCACACGCCGATGCGTGAACTGCGCGAGCATGGGCCACTACACCTGCGTGGCGCGCGCCTGCTTGACCCCAGCCAGGACCTCGATAGTCCCGGTGCGGTGCTCATCGCCGGTGGTCGAGTGGTGGCCATCGGCGCCTTCGAGGAGGTCGCGGCAGTCGCGAATGCGCTGGCGGCGCGTGGCTACCCCGCACGCACGTTGGATCTGCCCGCCGGCTCGGTGCTGGCGCCGGGCTTCGTCGATCTGCACGCGCATCTACGCGAGCCAGGCGACGAGGCCAAAGAGACGATTCAGACGGGGACCGCCGCCGCCGCTCGTGGCGGCTTCACCACCCTGTGCTGCATGCCCAATACCCACCCGGTGCTGGATAGCCGCGCCGCTCTCGAACTGGTGCGCATTGCCGCTCAGGACACGTGCGCCCGCGTGTTACCCATCGCCGCCATCAC
>DASYGC010000870.1:0-5258 GCA_036000225.1 Ktedonobacterales bacterium
GAAGTGGAACGAGACCCAGAGGGCGTACCTCCGTACGCCCCGACGGAAGTGGAACGAGACCCAGAGGGCGTACATCCATACGCCCCTACGGAACGATCAGCGGCCGCGGGCGTACAACCGGACGCCCCGACGGAGGATGGATGGACGTCAGCCCTGGTACGCTCGTTCGCCAGAAAGTTGCGCAGCAGGTCTTTGCCGCTGGTGGTGAGCACCGACTCGGGATGAAATTGGACACCCTCGATGGGGTAGTCGCGATGGCGCAGCGCCATGACCAGCCCATCGGCGGTCTCCGCCGTGATCTCCAGCGTGGCGGGCAGCGTGGCGCGCTCGACGATCAGGCTGTGGTAGCGCGTGGCGACCAGGGGCGAGGGCAGGCCGCGCAGCACGCCCGCGCCCTGATGGTGGATGCTCGCGGTCTTGCCGTGCACCGGCTCGGGCGCGCGGATCACACGGGCGCCGAAGACCTGGCCGATGCATTGGTGGCCCAGGCAGACGCCCAGTGTCGGCACCTGTGGTCCGAGTCGCTCGATCAGCGCGCACGACACACCGGCTGTTGCTGGCGTGCCGGGTCCCGGCGAGATGACCAGATGATCGGGCGCCAGCGCGGCGGCCTCATCGGGGGTGATTTCGTCGTTGCGCCGCACCAGCACCTCAGCGCCCAACTCGGCCAGATACTGGTAGAGGTTATAGGTGAAGCTGTCGTAGTTGTCAATCAGCAGGAGCATCGCTTCTCGGCCTCCTCCAGCGCCCGCAATCCGGCGCGCAACTTGCTCTGGGTCTCCGCGAACTCGCGAACCGGATCAGAGTCGTAGACGATGCCGCCGCCCGCCTGGGCGTAGGCCATGCCGTCCTTGAGCACCAGGGTGCGCAGGGCGATGCAGGTATCCAGATTGCCATCGAAGCCGAAGTAGCCCACCGCCCCGGCGTAGACGCCGCGCCGCTCGCCCTCCAGCTCGGCGATGACCTGCATGGCGCGAATCTTGGGCGCGCCCGAAACCGTGCCGGCGGGGAATCCCGCGCGCAGAGCGTCGAACGGCGTGAGATCCGCGCGCAGCCGCCCCGTGACATGCGACACCAGGTGCATCACATGCGAGTAGCGCTCCACATCCAGCAGTTGGGTCACGCGCACGCTGCCTGGCTCGCTCACCCGCCCCACATCGTTGCGGCCCAGGTCCACCAGCATCACGTGCTCCGCCTGTTCCTTGGCATCGGCGCGCAGTTCGGCCTCCAGCGCGGCGTCCTCGGCGGCATCGACGCCGCGTCGGCGCGTGCCGGCGATGGGGTGGATCGCCACCTCACCGGCCTCCACACGCACCAACAGTTCGGGCGAGGCGCCGGCCACCGCAAAGTCGCCCAGGCTCAGGTAGAACATGTAGGGCGACGGGTTGATCGAGCGCAGCGCGCGATACACCTCAAACGGCGCCGCCGTCATGGGTCGGGCCACACGCCGCGAGGGCACGATCTGGAAGCAGTCGCCCGCGCGGATGTACTCGCGCGCGCGCTCCACCGCCGCCGCGTAGGCCGGCTCTGGCTCCAGGCGGGACGCGCCCGCGCCGGACAAGTCCGTGGCGGCGAGCGGGCGTCCACCGGACGCCCCTACGGAGCCAGAGGGCGTACATCCGGGCGCCCCTACGGAGGGCGCAAACTGGGAGACATCTCGCGGTCTACCCTGCGCGAGCACGTGATGGTCGTGCGCTCGCTGCTCTCCCCGCGACGCCGCCCTGCGGGGCGAGCCGGAGAAGGGGCGCCGCGAATGCAGTCGCCGTTCCAGCACGTCGAGGCGGCGCTCGGCGGCGGCACGCGCGCGCGGCTCATCCCCCTCGGTCGCGGCGCAATCGATGTGCGTGAGCAGCCGCGCGCTGTGGCGCACATGATCGAAGATCAGCAGGGTATCGCTGAAGAGCAGCATGGCCTCGGGCAGCCCGAGCGCATCGTGGGCAGGCACGGGGATGCGCGGCTCAAAACGCGCGGCGAGTTCGTAGCTCAGGTAGCCAACAGCGCCGCCGTGAAAGCCGGGAAACTCCGCGCCGGGGTCGAGCGGGCGCCGCGCCAGCTCCGCCTGGATCAGCTCCAGCGGATCGTGACACGCCATCCGTTCGCGCCGGCCCGCGCGTGGACCCGCCAGCCAGTGGCGCTCGGCCACCGTGCCGCGCAGGGTGAGCACCATGTAGGGTTCGACGCCGACGAAGCTGTAGCGCGCCAGACGCTCGCCGCCTTCCACCGACTCCAGCAGGTAGCAGTAGGGCCCGCGCGCGAGCTTGAGGTAGGCGGAGACGGGGGTCTCCAGATCGGCCGGCACCTCGCGCCAGAGCGGGATGAGGGCTGGTGTCCGCGCCACGAGATTGGTGGCCATACGTGACTCCTGACTGCCTACTGACGAGCAGATCGCGGGTAGCGAGCGTGTGTGATGGGGGCAGATCGCGGGCGGTTGAACTCCAGGGTTACGAAGCACGAGCGAGGAATGCGCCGGTGGCGAAGGTGAGGTGATAAGCGGGCTGATGCCAGACGATCAATCGTAGCCAACCTTACGCATTGCGTCGGTGAGCGTCGCGTGTGCCAGCGGGCGCACCTTGGCGGCGCCCAGCGCCAGCAGGCGATCCAGTTCGGCGGGGTCGGCCGCCAGCTCGGCATAGCGTCGTTGGATCGGCGCGAGTGTGGCAATGGTGCGCTCGGTCAGCGCGGCCTTGAACTCCTTGTAGCCTTTGCCCTCGAATTCGCGCTCGATGGCCGCGCGACTCTCGCCGCCCAACAATTGATGGATGGTCAGCAGGTTGTAGATACCTGGACGCGACTCGTCGAAGACGATGGTGCGCCGCGAATCGGTGGTGGCGCGCGCGATCTTCTTACGGATCACGTCGGGTGGATCGAGCAGGGCGATATACGAGGATTCCGCCCCGCTCTTGCTCATCTTTTTGCTGGGATCATCCAGCGCCATGATGCGCCCGCCCACTTCGCGGATCAGCGGCCGCGGCACGACGAAGGTCGGGCCAAAGCGATAGTTGAAACGCTCGGCGATGTCGCGCGTGAGTTCCACATGCTGGCGCTGATCCTCGCCGACGGGCACGGCATCCGCCTGGTAGAGCAGGATGTCCGCGGCCATCAGGACGGGATAGGTGAACAGGCCCGCGCTGGCCTCTTCGCGCTGGTCGCCCGCTTTGATCTTGAACTGGGTCATGCGGTTGAGCTGGCCGATGGTGGTGATGCAGCCGAGAATCCACGCCAGCTCGGCATGCTCGTGCACATGCGACTGCGCGAAGACGGCGCTACGCTCGGGGTCCAGGCCCACGGCGAAGAGTATGGCCGCCAACTCGTGGCGCTGCTGGCGCAACTGGGTGGGGTCCTGCGGCACGGTGATGGCGTGCAGATCGACGATGCAGTAGATATTGTCGTACTGGTCCTGATCGGCAGCCCAATGGCGCATCGCACCCAGGTAGTTGCCGATGGTGATGCTGCCGGAGGGCTGGATGCCTGAGAACACGCGCTCGCGGCGCGTGGACGTGGGCTCGGTGGCACGCACGGGCTTGGTGCTGGTTGGTGATGCGCTCATGGACCTCTCCCCTTGCCCCTCCCCGACGCGGGGAGGGGAGCCAGACGGCGTACATACTGACCGGTCACAAACGACCTGTATGCCGCTACAGATAACGCGACCCGATAACGCGACCCAGAGGGCGTACATCCGTACGCCCCTACGGAACGGTGGGACAGGGGAGTCAGTTGTCGGACAAACAAAAAACCCCTCGTCCTTACTGGGACGAGAGGCTATCAACCTTCGTGGTACCACCCGGCTTTGAGTCACCCATGTGCCATTGGCTGGCACGGGCCACTCCTCCTTGACGAGCACAGGTCACATCGTTCACTCGGAACGACCCGCCGATGCTCTGCCTCGCTAACGGGAGGCGCCCGGCAAACCCTACGGCGCGCCTGCGCGCGGATCGGGTTGCGGCTCACAGGCCCATTCAGCTGCCCCACGAATGCCGGATCTCACCGCCCCGGCTCGCTGTCTTCTCGCGTCAGGCGCCTACTTCTCCTGCTCGAAGCCATCTGGTATTGACATACTGCCGAGAGTATAGGCGCGCTCGCACGCGGATGTCAAGCAAGCCTACTACGTCAGTGCGGGGGTTGCGGGGCGCGCCACACCAGACGTGGCGTCACCGGCCATGTCGGGGCGATCGCGCAGCCGGAAGATGATCCAGATGGCGAGCAGACCGAAGAGGGCCACGACCCCTTCCACGATCAGGTAGGCGCTGAGTCCCTTGGGCAGCACCTGGAGCAGACCCACCGACGCGCCATCCAGCAGCGCATGGCCGGCAAGCGCCAGCCACAGCCAGCCGATGTTATGGCGGCGGAAGACCTGCAGCACGAGCACCGAGAGCGCCACGTGCGCCGGCAGGGTCCAGAGGCGCTCCCACGCGCCCAACAGCGGGAACCAGCCGGGTTGCGCGGTGGCGGTGGCAAGCAGGTTCGCGACGGCCGCGCGCTGCCCCGACGGGAGGCCACTCAGCGGCTTCGTCGTCAGCGCGATCAGGGTGATGAGGTTGGCGGCGCCGCCCAGGCCGACCAGCAGGATCGACTCCAGGCCGCCATGGCCCAGGCCATACATCACCGCTTTGTTCCAGGTCTTCTCCTCGCGGCGCATGAAGGTGCGATAGCCAACGTACCGCCCGACCTCCTCGAACAGGCCCGCCGTGACGACCAGGATCACCAACCAGACCCACTGGAAGCCGACCGACTCCTTCAGTGGCTTGGCCAGCGCGATCTGCGCCACGGTGACCAGCGGGATGCGGCTGATGACCTGGAAGAGGAAGAAGATCACGATGCCATACAGAAAGTAGTTCCAGCTCACCTTGAGCCGCTGATGCGCGATGAACGCGAGCACGAGGGGATAGAGGATGGCGAAAAGGATCGCGACGCTCGCGGCGGCAATCCAGCCGGTGCTCAGATGCGGCATGGGTGCATACTCCTCTTCTCGCGGTTTCTGTCCAGTGCGACTGGCAATGTCGGCTGTCCGCCACTGGGCGCTCCGTCGCGATGTTGCGAGTTACAGCCGCCCGAAGACGGCGAATCCGGTCAGCAGTGCCGCGAGCCCAACGAGCGCCATCACCAGTTCAGCGAGGGCAACTGAGCGCCGCGCCAGACGCAGGTAGGTGAAGTTGAGGCCACTGTGCAGTGGGATCGTGACCAGCACGAGCCAGGGCTGCCAGGCCAACAGCAGCGTGAAGCCGATGTGGAGGCCGCTGACGAAGATGCGCTCGACGATG
>DASYGC010000871.1:0-4650 GCA_036000225.1 Ktedonobacterales bacterium
CTCCACGCCGCGTTCCAGCAGGCTGTATTCCGGCTGGACGGTGATAAAGCGCGCCAGATGTTCCCGCTCGCTCACCCACAACGCCTGGGTCACCTGCCACGCCGCGTAGTTCGAGCAGCCGATGTAGCGCACCTTGCCGGCGCGCACCAGCTCATCCAGCGCGCCCAGAGTCTCGGCCTGCGGGGTAGCGGGGTCGAACTCGTGGATCTGGTACAGGTCAATCGTTTCGACGCCCAACCGGCGCAGGCTGGCCTCGCAGCCTTCGATCACGCGCTTGCGCGCGGCGCCGTGGTCGTTGGGTCCGTCGCCAGCGCGCATCCCCACCTTAGTGGCGACGAGCATCCGCTCGCGCTGGCCCCGCAACGCCTGGCCGATGAACTCCTCGGATTGTCCGGCCGTATAGATGTCGGCCGTATCAACGAAGTTCACGCCTAGATCCAGCGCCCGGCTGACGATCGCGGCGGTGCCCGCGGCATCCACCGTGCGGCCAAAAGTGTTGCCGCCCAGGCCAATGGCCGAGACGCGCAGTCCCGAACGACCGAGTTGGCGGTATTCCATCGTGTTGTACTCCTTCGTGTGTCAGCAGCTCGCGGCGACGATCCACCCGAAAATTGTAGCGCACATCTGCCCATCGGTGTCGCCACCTTGCGCTCGGTCCCCTGCCCGGCATACTCTACTGGCGTGGAGACCGGAGTGGGGCGGCGCCCGTGGGCGCGCCAGCGAGTGTGAAGCAAAGGTGTGGTGATGAACGCGGAGATCATCGCGGCGCTCAACGCGCTGCTCGAAGAGGAGCGTGCCACGGTTGATGCGCTCGTCGCGCTGGTCTCGATGGCCACCGACACCTTGGAGCGCCAGGCGCTGACGACGATGGGCGGCCAGGCGGTACAGGGGTGCATTGACCTGCGCGAGCACCTGGAAGACCTGGGCGCGCCCATTGGACAGCGTGTCTCGCCGTCCATTGGCCGCATTCTGTCGCCCGAACACCTGGATGATCGCCTGCGCGCCTTCAGCGCGCTGCGTCAGGCGCTCGCCGGGCGCTGTCTGGAGTTGCGCGCGGAGGACCTCGATCCTGAGACGTGGAGCCTGCTGACCCGGCTACGCGAAGTACAGTTGGCCCATGCGGCGTGGTCCGAACGCCGCGCCGCGGAATTCGCCGCCAGCCGGCCCGAGCCCGACCCGGCGCTGGCTCCCTTCGGTGGCAACCACCTGGGCGTGCGTGGTGAGCGTTCCTGGCCCCCGCTGGCCCGTGATAGCCGGTCCGCCTCGACGCCGCGCGGCGCCACGGAGCGCGGCGCCACGGAGCGCGATGACCGGCACGGCGCGAGCGATCACGCGGCGCTCGATGGCAGCGCATCCGCAGTGCCCCCAACCGCCGCGATGCCCCCAACTGCCGACGTGCCGGTTGCCACTGACATACCCGAGCACGACATCCCGTATGCCGCGCTGTCGTCAGGTGACTCCAGCGGTGACACCGTGGATGCGGCCACGCTTCCGGTAGATGCGTCCGTGCCCGAGCCCGAACCGCCGCTTGCCACCGCGCCCATCACGCCGGGTGAGCTGCCCCAAGCCGAGGAGATCGTTGACGCCGGCGCGCTATTCGGGGGTGCCGTGCCTTCCGGCGGGACCCACACAGTGCCCGTCACGGAGCCCAGCGCCGCGCCTGGTGCGCCACCGGTGGCGCCCGGCGGCATGCCAAGGGCCACACCAAAGGCCGCGCCAGAGATTGCGCCAAAGGCCGCGCCGAAACCGCGTGTCCGGCGCCCACGCATGACTCAGCCTGGCGGCGACGTGCCCGGCGACGCTGGCGCCTGAGCATCCGCGCGCCTGAGCATCCGCGCGGCGGTTGCTCATCCGGCATAGCCCAGCAAGTGGTATGAGAGGGTGCGGAGCCGGGTTGACGCGCCACGCATGTACGCGCTATGAGACTATGGTCGGAATTGAGTCTGAAGCAAGCTCGTCGCCGTGCCTGCCATCGGGTTCCCTCGGCCGCTCGCGCCGGCGGGCTGCGCGGCCCGAGGGCCATTTAGCCGCCGTGTCAACCCAGTGTTACCACGATTTGACCCAGCCGGCCAACCTGGTGAAATCAAGGAATCGTACGATGCCATCGCGCTCGAAGTCGAACACAACATCACGCGGCCAGCGGCGACCGGCCAGTGCGCCACGGCGTGGTGCTACGGCACCGGCGCCCCCGCCAGCGGGGCTGCGCCTCTTCAATACGCTGACGCGCCAGGTCGAGCCAGTGATCCCACTTGTGGCCGGGCGCATTGGCATGTATAGTTGCGGGCCAACGGTCTATCGCTACATCCACATTGGCAACCTGCGCACCTTCACCATGGCCGACTGGCTGCGGCGCGCGCTGAGCGAGCACGGACTCGACGTGACGCAGATCAAGAACATCACCGATGTCGGCCACATGCGCCAGGAGGTGCTCGACCGCGGCGAAGACAAACTGGTCGCGCAGGCGCTGGCCGAGGGCAAGACGCCCTGGGAGATCGCGGCCTTCTATACCGACGCCTTCATGCGCGACGAAGCGCGGCTGCATATTTTGCCGGCGCACGTCTTTCCCCGCGCCACCGAGCACATCCCCGAGATGATCGCCATGACCCAGCGGCTGATCGAGCGCGGCTATGCCTACGCGGTCGCGGGCAGCGTCTTCTTCTCAGTCAAAGCCTTTGCCCGCTACGGTGAACTGAGCGGGAACCTGCTCCAACACCTGGGGCAGGGACTGCAACAGGGCAACGAGCTGAGCGACCTCAAGCGCGCGCCCGAGGACTTCCCGCTGTGGAAGGTGGCCGAGCCAGGCCGGCTAATGGCCTGGGACAGTCCCTGGGGGCGCGGTTTCCCCGGCTGGCACATCGAGTGTAGCGCGATGAGCGCGCGCTACCTGGGCGAACAGTTCGACCTCCACACAGGTGGCGTTGATAACGTCTTCCCCCATCACGAGGATGAGCGGGCCCAGAGCGAGGCTGCCAGCGGCAAGCAGTTCGTGCGCTGCTGGGTGCACGCCCAGCATCTGCTGGCCGATGGCTTGAAGATGGCCAAGTCCAGTGGCAACGCCTATACCCTGTCCGAGGTGGAGGCACGCGGCTTCGAGCCACTGGCGCTGCGCTACTTCTACACCACCGCGCTCTATCGCAGCCGTATCAACTTCACCTTCCGCGCGCTGCGCGCCGCGCAGACCGCGCTGCGGCGCCTGCGCCTGCGCGCCTATGCGCTTTACGACGCGGCGGACGGCGCGGTGGCGGACTCCGCCGCGCTGGCGGCGCAGCCGGCGCACCAGGCATTCATCGCCGCGGTGGATGACGATCTGAATCTGCCCCGCGCCATGTCCGTGATCTGGGGCATGCTGCGCGATGCCAGTCTGGCGCCGGCGCTGCGTCTTGGGCTATTGCTGGCGGCCGATCGTATCCTGGGCTTCGACCTGGCCGCGGATATCGCCGCCCACGCCCGTGGCAGCGCCGCGCCCGATGGCGGCGCCAACGATGCCGCGACCGCCAGCGCGCGCGTGGCCGTTCCCGAGGCGGTGTGGGCACTGGCACGCGAACGCGAGCAGCATCGCGCCGCGCGCGCGTATCCCGCCGCCGACGCGCTGCGCGCGCGCATCCACGCCGCCGGCTTTGCCGTGCGCGACATGCGTGCCGGCCCGCTGATCCTGCCGCGTGGCGACGAAGATGCGCTCATCAGTGGCGCGCGCGATGTGCCCACGCGGCTGCGCGAGCCGGACCAGCACGCCTTCTCGGTCACGCTGCTGGCCCACAACAGCCGCGCCGATCTGGAGCGCTGTATCACCAGCGTGGCGCGCCACGCCGGCGGACAGGATGTCGAGCTGGTGATCGTGGACAACGGCTCGACCGACGACACGCTGGCCTATCTGCGTCAGCTCGGTCGAGCGGGCACCGTGGACGGCGTGACCGTACGCGTGCTGCTCGCCGACCACGATCTGGGCTTTGCCGCCGGTCGCAACGCCTCGTTCAATGCCAGCCTGGGGCGCATCGTGGTGCAACTCGACACCAGCATCGAGCTGGCGGGCGATATCTGGACGCCCATCGCCGCGCTGCTGGCCGATCCCACCATCGGCGTGGTGGGGCCGTACGGTCTCGTCACCGACGACCTCAAGGAATTCCAGGAGAGCGCCGGCCCCGATGTCGACGCCATCGAGGGCTACCTGATGGCCTTCCGCCGGGCCACGCTGCTGGAGGTTGGACCGGCCGACGAGAAGTTCCGCTTCTACCGCCTGATGGATATCGACTATAGCTTCGAGTTCAAGAAGGCGGGTTATCGCGCCGTCGCCAGCGCGGCCATCGCGGAGCGGGTGATCAAGCATCCCCATCGCGAGTGGTACAGCCTGAGCGAGGACGAGCGCGCCACCAAGAGCAAGCGCAACTTCGACATCTATCGCGCGCGCCGTCACCACTGCCAGAGTCTGCTGGTCGCCAACTATCGCGAAGGGCAGGCGGCTCCCTGGGGCCATGACCACGAAGTGGCGCCGCCCGGCGTGGTTGATCCGCGCTTCGATCACGGCGCGCACCCTGCCGGACAGCCGCACACGCACGAGCACAAGCACTGGTCCGATCACGCGCATACCCACGAGCACGAGCATCTGCCCGCGCCGCGCTGGTTTGCCAGCGCCTCCGCGGCGGCAACGAGCAC
>DASYGC010000872.1:0-2197 GCA_036000225.1 Ktedonobacterales bacterium
GGCGTTTGGCTACCTACCGGCGCATCTTGCCTGCGAAGATGCTGATGGCCGGTTGCGCGGCGTCATGCCGCTGTTGCGCCAGCGCGGGCTGGTCACGGGATGCCGGTTTTCTTCGCTGCCGCGCACCCCGATTGGCGGCCCGCTGGCCGAAGATGACCAGACGCGGGCGCTCTTGATCGAATCCGCCATTGAGCGCACGCGCGCGGAGCCTGGCGCCTACTTGCAGATCAAGATGCCCGCGGCCATGCTCGACGGTCTCGACGTGAGATTGGTTGGCATGCCCTGGCGGGAATCGTATCGCCTGCGGCTGCCGGAGCGGCCCGAACAACTGACCTTCGGCACCCCGCGCAAACATGCGCGCGTCCAATGGGGGGTCAACAAGGCGATCCGGCTCGGCGTCCGGGTGCGCGAAGCGGATGCTGTCCGCGATCTGCGACAATGGTATGGGTTATATCTGGAGACCATGCGCTGGTTCTGCGTGCCACCCCGACCATTCCGCTTCTTCGAACTGGCCTGGGAAGAGCTGCGACCGCGGGGCATGCTGCGGCTGCTCATGGCGGAGCGTATGGTGGCGGGGCGCGTCCAGCCGATGGCGGGCACGGTCTTCCTGATGTTCGGCCAGACGGTGTTCTGCGCGTTCAACGGGCGGCGGTCTGAGGAGCTGGCGTTGCACCCCAACGACCTGATCCAGTGGCAGGCTATCCACGATGCCTGCGCCGCCCGCTTCCGCGAATACGATCTCGGCGAGGTGACGCGCACCCATCCGCAGCTCGCCCAGTTCAAACGGAAGTGGGGCGCGCAGCCGGAGTGGTTGTGGCGCTACTACTATCCGCACTCGCGCGAGGTGGAGATTGGCCTGATCGAGTCGCGGAGTCGCCCCGGCCAGTTGGCGCACACGCTCTGGCAGCATCTGCCCCTCCCGGCCACCGCGGCGCTGGGTGTCCTGGCGCACCGCTATTTCTAGCGCATCGCATTGAGTCGCGCGTGGAGTCGCGCGTGGTGAGTCATGCTCACCATGCCGGTGAGCCATGCTCAGAAACTCGGTTAGGCGCTGGCAAGTGCGGGAGCCACCTCGGCGCAGAAGCGTTCGACTGTCGCCAGCGTGTGCGGCTTGATGGTGAAGTGGCTGACGCCCGCCGCGGCGTAGGGCTGGAGCGTGGCAAGCGCTGCGGCGGGGGTGGGGCCGAGCAGGTGTACGCCGCCAGCGCGCAGGGCCTCGGCGCGCTCGGCATAATCCGTGGCGTCGCCGGGGAAGTACGCGTGGGCGTAGAGTGAGACGGCGATCTCATGTGGATCGCGCCCGATCTCCTGGCAGTATTGGCGCAAGAGGGCATACCGCCGCTGGAACGCCTCCAGGGGCAGGCCGGTGTTCCAGCCGTCGGCCAGGCGCGCGACAACCTTGAGCATCTTCTCACCTTCCGCGCCGACGACGATGGGCGGCAGGGGATCGGGCCGCGGCTCGCAGGAGGCGTTCTCCACCTGATAGTGCTGGCCGTGATAGGTGGCGGGCGACTCGGTCCACATGACGCGCAGCAGCTCGATGGCTTCGGTGAGTTGGGCGACGCGCACCCCTGGGCTGGGGAAGGCGTAGCCGTAGGCGCGATACTCGTCGTCCTGCCAGCCCGCGCCGATGCCCAGGATCAGGCGCCCACCAGAGAGATATTGCAGCGTGGCGCTCATTTTGGCGAGCATGGCGGGATTGCGATAGCTCTGCGACAGCACGAGGTTGCCCAGGCGGTAGCGTGGGAACTCCGCGGCCATGAATGAGAGCGTGGTCCAGGCTTCGAGCGCGGGGCTGGCGCCCTTCTGAAAATGATCCTCGGTCCAGAGGGTGGTGAACTCCGGCGAGAGCAGGCTGATCGCGCGACGGTTGAACGTCAGGATGTCTGGCGGCTCCAGGGGGCGCCAGCCGGGCTGTAGCACCAGGCCAAAGTCAACGGACATGAACGATTCCCCTTCTTTGGAGTGTGGTCGGAGTGCCACGCGGTGCGCTGGCGACAGAGACGATATCAACGGGCGAAGAAGCGCTGGGTGATGGCAGACCTTCGCGGATGCCAAATAGCGTTTTGGACCCGCATGGAGCAGCCGATCGGTGGGCGAGAGGCAGGCTGAAGACCTGTGGCTAATCTCGGTCCGGAGGACGCGTGCTCAAGGCCAGTGAATTCCGCTCTAGATCCCGGCCTCGCTCGGCTCGACC
>DASYGC010000873.1:0-2656 GCA_036000225.1 Ktedonobacterales bacterium
CAACAACTCTATA
Source organism: Ktedonobacterales bacterium (assembly GCA_036000225.1). Taxonomy (GTDB): domain Bacteria; phylum Chloroflexota; class Ktedonobacteria; order Ktedonobacterales; family JADMIN01; genus DASYGC01. Next base: position 14 of record DASYGC010000873.1, read on the forward strand.
TGGTCGGTGGCAGCGTGCGCGATCTGCTGCTGCGGCGCGACTCGTCGCCCGATGCCGACCTCACCACCGACGCCCGCCCCGATGAGATCAAGCGGCTCGTCGCCCAGACCCATCCCGTCGCGGTGGTGCTGGTGGGCGAGCAGTTCGGTACCGTGCGGCTGCACTACCGCCGGCCCGCTGCGCGCGCGCCCGGCGCGCCGGCTGCCGAACTCGTCGCCGCCAGCCCCGAGCCGGTGGCGCTGGTGGGCGAGCACGCGCCCGATATCGACGTCATCGAAATCACCACCTTCCGCAGCGATCGCTACGATCCCGACTCGCGCAAGCCCGAAGTCACCTTCGGCGACCGGCTGGAAGACGATCTGCTGCGCCGCGATTTCACCGTCAATGCCATGGCGCGTGATCCCCTGAGCGGCGAGATCATTGATCCCTACGGCGGGCGCGACGACCTCGAACGGCGGCTGATCCGCGCGGTGGGCGACGACCCCGAGCGTCGCTTCGACGAAGATCCGCTGCGCCTGCTGCGCGCGGTGCGCTTCGCCGCGCAGTTGGGCTTCGCCATCGAGGAGCACACCGCCGTGGCCATCGAGCGCCAGGCCGCCACCCTGGAAAAGATCAGTCGCGAGCGCATTCGCGACGAGTTCACCCGCGCGCTCGTCTCGCCCGATCCCAGCCGCGCGCTGCGCCTGGCGGTGGACTTCGGCCTGATGCCCGCCATCATGCCCGAGATGCTCGAATTGCGCGGGGTCAGCCAGCGCCCAATGCACACCAAGGATGTCTACGAGCACGTGCTGCGCGTCGTCGCCAACACCCCACCGCGCCCGGCCGTGCGCTGGGCCGGGCTGCTGCACGATATCGCCAAGCCGCGCACACGCAGCATCGAGGAAGGCAAAGTTCACTTCTTCGGGCATGAAGAGGTCGGCGCCGTGATGGCCCGCGAGATCCTGCGCCGGCTCAAATTCGACCGCCCCTTCATCGAGCATGTGTGCCGGCTGGTACGCATGCATATGCGCGCCAATGCCTATCTGTCCGATTGGACCGATGGCGCCGTGCGCCGCCTGATGCTCGAGGCCGATACCACGCTGACCGATCTGCTGGACCTCTCGCGCGCAGACATCACCAGCTATCGCGCCGAACGCGTCTCGCGCGCGGCGGCGCGCGTGGCCGAGCTGGACGAGCGCACCCGCCGCCTGCGCGAAGAGGCCGAGCGCGTGCCACTCAAGAGTCCGCTGGATGGCAACGACCTGATGGAGCTCTTCGGGCGCGGCCCCGGTCCCTGGCTGCGTCCCGTCAAGGATCACCTGCTGGGCCTGGTCATCGACGGCCAGCTCGCCCCCGACGACCGCGCCAACGCGGAGGCCGAGGCGCGGCGCTTCATCGCCGAACTGGAGGACGGCGGCGCACCCGTGTAGGCTGGCGTGCCGCGTCGTGCTACGCCTTTCGGCTAGTTCACCCCCTAATTCGTAGTCGCGCACGGGTGTGCGTTCTGGGTCTCGTTATCGGCCTCGTTATCCGTGTGATCGGCACCGTTCTCTCCGTAGTCGCGCACGGGTGTGCGCTCCGGCCCCCGTTATCCGGTTTCGTCGTGGCAACGCTGCGCTACGGGTGTCCGCTCTGGGACCCGGCAGCGGCCCTCATCCACATCGTCTATGCTATCCTATTGCTGGCAGCCGCCGGCTCAATTGAGCCGGCTGGATGAGAGGATGGCCACACATGGCCACGGCACACACCGATCCCGCGCCGTACGGTCCCATGACCTACGCGCGCTTTCTGGATTGGTTGGATGAGGATACGCTGGCGGAGTGGGTAGATGGGACGGTGGTCATGACCAGCCCGGCCAGCGCCCGGCATCAACTGCTGGTGGCCTTCTTCGCGGGTACCCTGGCGCGTTTCATCGAGGTCGCGCACGTGGGCGGCACCGTGCTCACCGGCCCATTCCAGATGAAGTTGGCTAACGCCGGCCGGGAGCCAGACGTGCTCTTCCTCGCGCGGGCGCACAAGCGCCGCCTGCGCCAGACCCACCTCAACGGCCCGGCTGATCTGGTCATCGAAGTGATCTCGCCCGAAAGCGTCAAGCGCGACCGCGAGCAGAAATTCAGCGAGTATCAGCAGGCCGGTATTCCTGAATACTGGCTGATCGATCCCGCTGACCAACACGCCGATTTTTTCCAGTTGGATGCGCAAGGCATCTATCAGCGTGTAGCGCCAGACGCGCAGGGCATCTATCAAGCCCCAACGATCCTCGGCTTCTGGCTGAACATCGCCTGGCTCTGGCAGGAGCCGCTGCCAGCTGTCGATGAGGCACTGCTGGATATCATGGGCCAGACGTACGCCAGCTACCTCCGCGAGCAGATGCGGCGACGCGGATTGTAATAATACTTTCGGATGATTGACGCCGCTTCGTAGGAGCGTCCGGTGGACGTCCGGACCCACGATGAGCAAGACTTCATCCGCAAGGCGGGGAACATCGGTGCCTACAGATGCCTCTCCAGCCACTGCTGCTCGATATCCAGCGCCTGCTCTTTGCTCGTATCGTTGTGTGGCTCATGGAAGCCCCCATCAATCTCGTGCCGCTCTTTGTCCACCGAGGCCGGCACGTGCTCGAAAAAGGTCTTGCTACCCGAGGGCGGCACCAGGCGATCGGCG
>DASYGC010000874.1:0-2892 GCA_036000225.1 Ktedonobacterales bacterium
TCGGTGATCGGCAGGTGGACGTGAAAGTCGATGGCGCGCGGCATCGGCGGTTCCTCCTTCGCTGGGGGGTGACGGGCGGCCGGGCAGCGCTGGCCGCGCCTCAGTGTAGCACGCCGCACCAGGCGCGCGCTCCCGCCAGGGTCGTGTGGTGCTGGCCCGGCGACAACACTGCCGACGGCGCCTATCCGTCACCCGCCGGCAAGGACCGGGTGTTTAGAATTTGCACGGCCGTTGTATAAGCTAAATATATGGTCTGGTTCTTGCGATAGGTGGACGATGATATCCCTCCCTGGACCTCCCCTGAGGCGGTTTTGCGATACGGAGCGTACTGTCCACTGGAAGGTCACGGCGATTCGATGCAGCTCTCCAATGACGCGAACGAGACCAATGGTGCCGATGAACTGGTGTTTGCCCGCGTGGCGTACCGCGAGGAGACAGCGCTGGCGAGGCTCTATGACCGCCATGCCAGCCGCCTGTATGGTCTGGCCTTGCTGATTACCCACGATGACCGGCTGGCGCAAGACGTGGTGGAACACGTCTTCGTGGACATCTGGCACCACACGGCGGCGCGCGAGCTGGCGCGGAGCTCCGGCGACCGCACCCTGCTCAGGGGTATCCTGCTGCGCGCGCTCGCGGTCAGCGAGCAGGCGTACCAGCTCAACGATTCATGGGCTGGCGCGTCCGCGTGCCGCTGTGCCCTCTGCGCCAGCGTCGCCGTGACCAGACCCATCGCGCAGCGGGCCCTCGTCCACCTACCACGCCAGCAGCAGGTGGTCCTCGCGCTGGTGGGCATCGGTGGTTTCAGCGTGCGCGAGAGTGCCGCCCTCCTCGGCCAGGCTCCCGGTGAGGTGGAACGGGCAGTCGGCGACGCCATGCGACACGTCAGGGCTACCGTGGCGCCGGATTGAAAGTGAAGTCTCACGCCGCGTCCGACAACGAAGGAGTTCGATCTGTAGAGCGTACCGTTGGCACTGGTAGTGCCAACAGTTGGCGAGGGAGAAGCATATGTGCCCCATGGTGCATCGTGCACGTCTGGAGCGGACGCTGTGAACGACGCCCCGTTAATCTTGGTCACGGGCGTCACGGGCTACGTCGGAGGGCGGTTAGTGCCGGCGCTGCTGCAAGCGGGCTACCGCGTCCGGGTGCTGGTACGCGACCCGGCACGCGTGCGAGGATGCTCCTGGAGTGAGCAGGTCGAAATCGTGCGGGGCGATGCGCTCGATCCCGCCACTCTGCCAGCCGCATTTGCGGATGTCCACGCCGCCTACTATCTGATCCACAGCATGCTCGCCGGCACGCACTATCGCCAGCGTGACCTGCGCGCGGCTCACCATTTTGGCCAGGCGGCCCGGGCGGCAAAGGTGCAACGGATGCTCTATCTGGGCGGTCTGGGCGATCCCAACGATGGCCTCTCACCACATCTGCGCTCGCGGCAGGAAACCGGCGTCGCCTTGCGTGAGGCGGGCGTGCCGCTCACCGAGTTCCGCGCGGCCATCATCGTGGGGGCGGGCAGTGTGTCGTTTGAGATGATCCGCTACCTGACCGAGCGCGTACCCATCATGATCTGTCCGCGCTGGGTTTTCACTCGGGTGCAGCCCATTGCCATCCGGGATGTGCTGGAATATCTCGTGGCGGCGTTGGCCGTGCCGGAGAGTGCGGGCCGCATCATCGAAATCGGGGGTCCCGATGTGCTGCCCTATGGCGACCTGATGCTCGGATTCGCGCGGGCGCGCGGCTTACTGCGCTGGCTGGTGCCCGTGCCGGTTCTCTCGCCACGCCTCTCATCCTACTGGGTAGACCTGGTGACCCCGATTCCGGCATCACTCGCACGTCCGCTGATTGAAGGTCTGCGCAATGAAGTGGTCGTCCGAACGGCGACCGCCCAGGAACTGTTTCCCACGCTGCATCCTCTGGATTACCAGGCAGCGGTGCACCTTGCCTTGGTCCCAGCCACGCGCGTGGTACCAGTGGTACCAGTGGTCTGACCAGGAGGACCGTGCTGGTTCCAGATCGCCGGCGCCAAGAGGACGAGGGGGACTAGGAGGCGTTGTCGTGGGGCTCGTCATGCGGGAAGGCCTGTTCGTGGCGCGGCGGCAGCGCGAGGTGGCGGCACCAGCCGCGGTGGTCTATCAGATGTTCGCCCGCCTGGGCGGCGCGCGCGGCTGGCTGTATGCCAACTGGCTCTGGCAACTCCGTGGGTTCCTCGACTACCTGATAGGTGGGCCAGGGATGCGACGCGGTCGCGCGCATCCCGATGAGGCGCATGCCGGCGACATCATCGACTTCTGGCAGGTCGAAGACGTCGCCCCGGGCACATTGCTACGACTGCGGGCGCAGATGAAAGTGCCTGGTCCAGCGTGGCTCCAGTTCGAGGCCCACCCGCTGGCGCAGGGGAGCACACGCTTGATTCAGACCGCCTCGTTCGCTCCCAGGGGGATACTCGGTCGGTTGTACTGGTATCTGCTCTATCCCATCCACAGCGTGATCTTCTCCGGCCTGATTCGGAAATTGGCGCGGCAAGCAGAGGACGCGTTCAGACAGGATCAGCAAGCCGTGGGACGACCGGCGCGCTGGCCTGATCTTGGCAGTCGCGCCCGCTAGCACGCGAAGTCCGGCGCGCTCGCCACAGCGTTATCAGCCCGCCCGCAATGGGTACGCCGAGAGCGGCCTGATGCGGACGCGGTCTGCGCTGACAGTATCTTCCGCACAGGCGCCATCTCCCTCTTGATTTCACGTGGTATGCTTATGATGAGGGTGCGAATGATCCGTGCACGGCGCATTATGTCGGCCGGGGCATCTGGAGGGCGCAATGGCGGATTCCGAGCTGCATCAGGCGGCGCTGGAGGTGCGCATTCTGACGGCCATCATCGCCAAAGAGGCACGCCAGGACAT
>DASYGC010000875.1:0-6448 GCA_036000225.1 Ktedonobacterales bacterium
CGACCAATCAGGGGGCGCTGCCCGTAACGGAGGAATCCACCAGCAATATCGTATGATGGGGGCCTGGTAGCATGGCGACCTGGCGCCGAACGGGTTCGCTCGCGTCGCGGCATGGCGACGCGAGGAGGAGTGAATGAGCGAGACGCGCCGACTGCAGCTGGGGGTATACGTGCCGGCCTGGGCCGATGCCGCGGGGGAGCTGCGGGCCTGGGCCGAAGTCCGCGCTGCGGCGCTGGCGGCCGAAGCCGCCGGGTTCGATACACTCTGGATGCCCGACCACTTCGCGCCAGAGATGCCCGACGGCAGCCAGCAGCCGCTCTGGGAATGCTGGACGATGCTCGCCGCCCTCGCCGAGGCCACCGAGCGGGTGACGATTGGCTCGCTGATCACGCCCGCGGCCTTCCGCCAGCCGGCGCTGCTGGCCAAGATGGCCGCGACCGCCGACGCCGTCAGCGGCGGACGGCTGATCCTGGGGCTGGGCGCAGGCTCGGCGCGCGAGCGCGGGTTCGAGCTGCTGGGTTCCGACCTCGATCACCGCGCGAGCATCCTCGCCGAGGCACTCGAAGTGATCGCGCCGCTGCTCCGCGAAGGGTACGTGGACCACGTCGGCCCGCGCTACCGGGTGCGCGACTACCAGCTGGGGGTGCCGCGGCGGCCCGGCGGGCCGCCAATCTGGGTCTCCGGCATCGGGGCGCGCATGATCTGCCTGGCCGCGCGCTGGGCGGACGGGTTCAACCTCAACCGGATGGCCTTCCGGCCGGAGGACGTGGCGGAGCCATTCGCCCGCTTCGACGACGAGTGCCGCGCGGCCGGGCGTGACCCGGCGGCGGTGTTACACACCGCCTATACCTGCATCGCGTTGGACGACCCCGCACCGACGGCCGGCCCGCGCGCCGGCTGGATTGCCGGCGCGCCGGATGAAATCGCCGCCCAGCTGCACGCGCTACGCGCGGCCGGCGTGCATCACCTCACCTGTTTCTTCGACGGCGGCGAGGACCCCGAGGGCAGGGCCGGCCTGCCACTGCTCTCGCTGCACGCGCTGGAGCGCTTCGCGCCGGTGCTGGAGGCGCTGCGCGCGCTGGGGGGCTGAGGCAGAGCGGCGTTCCCGTCTGCCGCCAATCGGTGCGCGCTCACCCTATCTCCCGGCGGCCTGCAAGTTCTCCACCGCAGGCACCACCTCGGCGCCCAGCAGGCCGAACGCCTCCGGATCGTAGACGTTGCGCAAGGTCACGATGCCCCGGTCGAAGCCCAACTCCGCGAGATGCGCGAAGGTCTTCACGACCCGCGCCGGCGTCATGCTGCCGCCGCGTCCGTTCTTGGTCACGTGGATAGATGTTGCTGGCGAACCCCTTGGGTAACAGCAAGCCCTTCAGTTCTCATGGGGAAGCCCTGGACAAGTGGAGAGACGCGACAGGGACTAGCCCTGGGATCACCGTGTTGTACAAGGAATTCGCCAGCAACATCATGTCATGCGCCCGTATCCAGGGTTAGTCGATCTACAATTCCTTTCCTATGCGCTTTCTGACTTCGATGTGAGCATATTCAATTTTGCATCAGCGCAGGCCAAGTTGAACCAGAACAACGCTCGCAAGATTGCGTTCCCGCTTCCCCCGATCCATGAACAACGCCACATGGTCGCCTACCTCGACAGCGTGCAGGCGCGGGTGGATGCGCTGATGCGCTGCGAGCGGAGACGGCGGCGGAGCTAGATGCACTGCCGCCCTCGGTGCTAAATCGCGCGCCGGAATGGTATGCTGAGACGTAGGACAATCCAACCGTCTACCCATGAAAATGAGGTGCGAAGATGGCACACAATATCCTGGCAGCCTGGGCGCACCCGGCGCTGGATCATGGGCCGGTGACGATGCTCAGCCTGGGCGACGCGCTCGATGGGCTGGATGTGCTGCCCGGCTTCTCCTTTGCGCTGGCCGATCTGTTCGCCTGAGCCGGGAGAGCGTGCGATGACAACGGTACAACGCGTCGGTGGCACGCTAGATACGGCGGAGATGGGCTTCACGCTGATCCACGAGCATTTGCGCGTGCGCTCGGAGGCGGTGGCCGCGCAGTGGCCGCACCTTTACGACGACGAGCGTGAACTGCGCGCGGCCATCGAGCAGGTGCGCGCGGCACAGGCGCGCGGCGTGCGCACCATCGTGGACCCTACCGTGCTGGGGCTGGGCCGGGACGCGCGCTTCATGGGCCGGGTGGTGGACGTCACCGGCATCCAGCTGCTCGCCGCGACGGGGCTGTATACCTATCACGATCTGCCGTTCGCCCTCGCCAACCGCTCCACGCGCTCCATCGCCGATCTCTTCGTGCACGACCTCGAGCAGGGCATCCAGGGCACGCCCACGCGCGCCGCCTTCCTGAAGTGCGCCACCGACGCGCCGGGCATCACCCCAGACGTGGAGCGGGTGCTGCGCGCTGTGGCCCAGGCCCACCGCCGCACCGGCGTGCCCATCATGACCCACTCCTATCCTGCCAACGGCTCCGGCGCGCTCCAGCAGGACATCCTGGCGGCGGAAGGTGTGGATTTGACCCGCGTGCTGATCGGCCACTCTGGCGACACTACCGATCTCGACTATCTCATGCGTATCGCCGACCGCGGCTCGTTCCTGGGCATGGATCGCTACGGCCTGGAAGACATCCTGCCCACCGCCGCGCGCAACGCCACGGTCGTGAAGCTTTGCCGCCACGGCTACACCGATCGCCTGATGCTGGCGCAGGACGCCTGCGCCAGTATCGACTGGTTCGACGCAGATAAGCTGAAGCAGCGTGCGCCCAACTGGACGATGACCTATGTGCCCGATGTCGTGATTCCCGCGCTCAAAGCCGCCGGCCTGACGCCAACCCAGATCAACGCCATGACCGTGGACAATCCACGGCGCTACTTCGAGCGCCAGGGCGCATACTGACGGCACCTGCTCAACCCGACCTCATGATGCGCTGTCGCCGCCCGCGCCCGCATCTGGCGTGGCGGGCGCATCGTCCGGCAGCGTGCCCAGCACCGCGGCAGTATGCTCGCCTAGCAGCGGTGGTGCTGAGCGCACTTCCGCCGGGGTGAGGCTGTACGTCACCGCCGGACCAACCAGCTTGATCTCGCCCGCGGCGGGATGGTCCACCGTGACCACCTGGCGCGAGTGCGCCACCTGCGGGTCGGCGAACACTTGTGCCATGTCGTTGACCGGGGCCACCGCCACCTGGGTGGCGGCCAGCCGCTGTTCCCAGGCCGTCACCGTGTCGGTGCGCAGTACGGCCTCGATGGCGGGGACCAGCACATCGCGCCGCGCCACACGGTCGGCATTGGTGGCAAAGCGCGGATCGGCGGCCCACTCGGGATGCCCCAGCGCGACACAAAGCTGGGCGAACAGCTTGTCGTTGCCCGCGCCGATGACGATGTAGCCATCGGCGGCGCGGAACGCCTGGTATGGCACGATCGACGGGTGCGCGCTGCCCTCTGGTCCCGGCAGCTCACCGGCCACCAGATAGCCACTGGCGGCGTTGAGCAGCGTCGCCAGCTGGGTGCTGAGCAGCGAGACATCGAGGCGCTGTCCCTGGCCGCTGCGCTCGCGATGGTAGAGCGCGGCCAGAATGGCGGAGAAGGCATAGAGGCCGGTCGAGAGGTCGAGGGTGGCCACGCCGGTCTTCACCGGCGGGCCACCCGGCGTGCCGGTGATGCCCATCAAGCCGCCCTGCGCCGAGACGATGACATCGTAGCCCGCCCGTTCGCGATAGGGACCCGTTTGCCCGTAGCCGGTGATCGCGCAATAGATCAAGCGCGGATGCGCGGCGCGCAGGTCTTCGTAGCCCAGCCCGAGCCGATCCATGAAGCCGGCGCGAAAGTTTTCGATGACGATGTCGCCGCGCGCGATCAGTGCGCGCGCTTGCGCCACGCCGGCTGCGCTTTGCAGGTCGAGGCAGACGCTCTGCTTGTTGCGATTGACCGCGAGGAAATACGTGCTCTCACCGGCCTCGAACGGCGGACCCCACCCGCGACTGTCGTCACCACGGCCTGGCTGCTCGATCTTGATAACCTCGGCGCCCAGATCGCCCAGCAGCATCGTGCAGTACGGACCCGCGACCACACGCGTGAAGTCAATCACCCGAATGCCACTCAACGCGCCCACTATCTACTCCTCACCGTTGCCTTATCGCGTGTCATGCGGCGCCATGCTCGCCCTACGGCGCTCGCCCTACGGCGGCGCCAGCGTGCCAGCGCCAGATGGTCCATGGGCGTACGATACCATTACGCGGCAGACGTCGTTTCGCCCATCCCGGACTGTCCGCCCCTGCCTTTCGGATGCCCGGTTGCGGTACACTGTTGAGCGGCTGGGCATGCGCGGTGTGATACGCGCGTAAGGATGGCGAGAGGGAACTATGCGATTGCGACGTATGGGAATGCTAGCGACTATCCAGAGTGAGATTGACGGAAACGGGCAAATTACCGGGCTGCCATCGCTGCAAGTTGCGCACACTCTGGCAGCGGTGCTCGCGTATGGCACCCTGCCCCTCTCGCTGCGGGTAGTCAGCGCGCAGCGGGTCGTGCCGGCACAAAGCACCGTCACCGGATAGATGAGACGCGGACTTTCCGGTCTGTGCGATAATGACCAGATGGACCAGGAATCACCTACCACGCCCGAATCGCGCGAGATTGGCACCGGCCGGCTCGAAGCCTTCAGTGATGGCGTGCTGGCGGTCATTATCACCATCATGGTGCTGGAGATCAGACCGCCGCTCGGCGGCGATTTCGCCGCGCTCGCGCCACTGATCCCGAAACTCCTGGTGTATGTGCTGAGCTTTGCCTTCATCGGCATCTACTGGAACAACCATCACCAGACGTTGCACGCCACGCGGCGCATTAGCGCCGGGGTCATGTGGTCCAATCTCCATCTGTTGTTTTGGCTGTCACTGGTGCCGCTGGCCACCGAGTGGTCGGGTGTGCATCCGGGTCTGCCCTGGCCGTCCATAGCCTATGGGTTTATCGGCTTCATGGCGGGTGTCGCCTACTACATCCTGATACGGGCCATCATCAAGGCCAACAAAGACACCGGCATCGAGGCGGCGATTGGCCGCGATGTCAAAGGGAAAGCATCGCTCGTCATCTATAGCGTGGGCATGGCGGTGGCCGCCATTGGGCTTGCCAACGGTTCTGTTATCTATCCCCTGCTGGCCTATCTCATCTTCGCGTGCGTCTCGGTGATGTGGTTCATTCCCGATCGGCGCTTGAATTAGGTGAGCATCACGTCCAGCGGAAGGCGCGCGTCGAGAGCATCAGCGCCGCCACCAGCCAGGCCACCAGCACCAGCAGATCGGTCTGGATCGCGGGCAGCGCCGCGCCGCTATTCATGATCTGACGCAGCGCATCGTTGAGGTAGGTCAGCGGCATGGCCTTCACCAGCGTTTGCATGAAGCCGGGTGCGCTATCGGTCGGGAAGTATGAGCCGCCCAGAAACATCATCGGGAAGCTGATGAGGAACAGGATTGCTTGTGCCGCTTCCTGGCTGCGGGCAAAGCTGCCGATGACAAAGCCCAGCGAGAGCATCGTCAGCGCGCCCAGGCCGATCGTCAACCCCAGCAGCGCCCAGCTCCCCACCACTTGCACGTGGAAGAGCAGCATCGCCACGCCTAACAGCACGGCGGCCTGCGCCAGTGAGATGACCAGCCGTGCCGTGATCTGCGTCGCCACCATCACGCTCGGACGCAACGGCGTCGCCGCCAGCCGCCGCATAATGCCCTGCTTGCGCCAGCCCACCAGCACCGAGCCGACACTTAGATTGGCCCACAGCAGCAGCAGCCCCAGCTGCCCGGGAGTCAGCCAGTCGATCTGGCGCAGGTTGCGCACCGAGACCGCCTGCTCGGTGAGTGTCACTGCCGACGGCTGATGTGACAGGCTTTGATTGACCCCCGCGACGATGCTCTGCACGGCGCCACGCGCAATGGCCTGGTTGACGGGATTGCTTTGATCGTAGTAGACCTGGATTTGCGCGTCCCCCTGCGCTAGAGCGCCGCCGAAGCCCGCCCCCAGCACGATCACCGCGCCGCGGTGGCCATCGCGCAGCGCCTGGACCTCCTCAACCTGGCTGCCGGTATACACGTGCAAGCCAGCGTTTTGCCGCAGCGCGCTCACGATCTGCGCGGCGCTCGCCGAGTCGTCGGCGTTCACGACGCCCAGCGCCAGCTTGGTCGGACCATTCCCGCCAAAGAGCCAGCCGAAGACCAGAATCGAGATGAGGGCCAGCCCCAGGCTGGAGATAATCAACACACGACTGCGCGACAGCATCAGCAGGCTCGCCGCGAACAGGGCACGAAATGCTTTCATGGGAGGATGCTCCTTCGTCGTCGTGGCGACGCTTCGCCATGGGTACGCGCTCTGGGTCTGGTTATGGTGTCTGGTGTCGCGCACTGTGCGCGCCCCACGGCGCCTAGCCACGCAACGCACGGCCGGTCA
>DASYGC010000876.1:0-6420 GCA_036000225.1 Ktedonobacterales bacterium
GCAGCGTCTCTGGCCAGCGATCCACGTCACGGCGGCCGCCACTGATCAGGCGCTGGATGCCGCCGTGATGGATCTGGGCCAAGTGCGGGGAGAGCGCGTGCTGGTCGTGGACCTGCATGGCGCGCATGATGGCCCGCCGCGCGTGCTGGTGGAGGCAGCAGGCACTGACGAGACGTCTGGCGCCACCGCTGGGCCGAAGGCTCGCCACCTCACCACGTTGGCGCACCTGGCCCGCGTTGGCCTGCGCGGCTATGCTCAGCGCGGTCCCCAGCGGCGCTATGCCGATTTCATCGAGGACCTCTTCGGCCTCCCACCTGGCATGCTTGAGGGCAACCAGGCGCAACCGCGCATCGGCCTCTCGGCGGCGGCACGCGCGCGCTATCCGCGCCTGGCGCGCGCGTTGCGGCTCGACCGCGCCGCGATCCAGGTGGTCTGCTGCTTCCAATCGGTGGTCATCGCCAAGTGCTACCAGCGCTGGGATGAGGTACTGCTGATCGTGTGCGAACAACTCGCGCGGCGCTGGCCGGGACAGCGCATGGACTTCCTCATTGCGTGTGGTCCTGACGCGGACCTGCCCGCCGGGGTGCGCCAGGCGGATCTGGCGGCGGACTTCGCCAGCTTCACCGGGGTGGACGGCAACGCCCGGGTGCTGGTGGCGGCGACGGCCGCACTGCGCGATCTGGCGGTGGTGCTCTCGCGCGCGTCGCTGGCGCTCGCGAATGACACCGGCCCTGGCCACCTGGCGGGCGCGCTGGGCATTCCCACCGTCACCCCTTATCTGCCGGGCAATCTGTATGCGCGCCAGGTCTGGGCCTCCACGCTGTGCCATCGTGGCGTGACGCTCGACCCCAGCCCCTACCGCTTCGAGCAACTGCGCGAGGCGGTACTGTGGGACCACACCGACATCATCGACAGCATCCCACCGGATTGGCTTGCGGCTGAGGCGTTGGGCGTGCTGGAAGGTGTGGCTCTGAGGGAGGGATTCGAACCCCCACCAACCGGGTAACAACCGGACATGCTACCGCTACACTACCTCAGAAGATTGGGTGTGCCCGAGAGGATTCGAACCTCCGCCGCGCGATGTAAAGGACCGCCGCTCTGCCACTGAGCTACGGGCACCAGCGAACGCTCGTCGCTCGCATTACCCAGAGCGGAGCGGTAGCGACTGTGGGAATCGAACCCACTGTCTCCGACATATCAGGCCGGCGCTCTCCCAATGAGCCAGGTCGCCAGCATCGCCGCGGCAGGCGTACATGCGTGCCGCGCTCGGCTCCAGGGCGGGGAGTTGAACCCCGTACCTGCGGCTTTTCAGACCGCCGCTCTACCAGTTGAGCTACCCTGGCATGGTCTGCGTCATGCGATGTGCCACAGGCGATGTGCCACGCTCGTTCGTATCGCGTCAATTATACCCAACGATTTGCGATTTGTCAATATCTCACGCGGGCGGGAGAATGAGCGTGCCGCTGAACGCGGCGCGCCGCGGGTGTGATGCGGGTGTGATGCGGCTCACAACCACTGAGGCATGCCATGCGCTATACTTCCGCGCGGATGGGGAATTTGTTGTTCGGCGCGCTTGTGAGCAGTGAGCGGCAGTCGCGCCGAAGCAATCACATACGCCACGGAAGGGTAGTGCACACGGCATGTTGTCTAGACGCCTCCACACGGTCTCCACGCGCGGCGCGCTCGGGTTGGTTCTGGGCGCACTGATGGCCGCCATCACTGGCTGTGCCTCGGGCACGACCATCATCAGCACGGCCACCTCTACCAGCACAGGCGCACTGGCCGCCACGGCGACGAGCACCGTGGTGGCCGCCGCGACCGCGACCGCCAGCACCAGCATTCCGGTTAAGGTCTACTTCAGCAAGCACCCTGACTCCGATAATAACGTGAATGTGGTCGTTGCCGCCGACCGGACCTCGCCCACCCTGGGCGTCGGCACGTTCGCCATTCAGCAGTTGATTGCTGGCCCGAGCGCCACCGAGGCCGCCGCGGGCCTGTACACCGAGCTGACCGCATCCCTGACGGGTGCGTCCAACTGCGGCGGACCCGACTTCCAGTACACGATTGACAACGGCACCCATACGGGCACGCTCAAGTTCTGCAAGGTCACGAGCCTGGCTGGCGACCTCACAGGCGCGCGCATCCAGGCCGAGATCACGAAGACGCTGACGCAATTCCCCAACGTCACGAAGGTCATCATCCTGAACAGCACCGGGCACTGTTTCAACGACTTGAGTGGCATGGACTCGTGCCTGCACTGAGTCCTGTCTGGTTGTGGTATGACACGCTGGACCAGGAGGATCCATCATGCCACCTACGCCGCCCGTCACTCAGGTGCTGCTGCTCGACGACGATCCCAGCTCGGCGGGCACACTTGGCGTTCTGCTCGCCGAATCCGAGTTGGAGGTAGAGCCTGCCGCGTCCCCGGCGGAGGCGCTGGGCATCCTGCGCGCCAGCCAGGCGCGTACCCTGGTGCTACTGAACCTGCACGCGCAAGCAGCAGCCGGCCCGCGATTCATGGAGACGCTTGCCGAAGATGTCGCGTTGCGCGCCCGCTGCGCCGTCGTGGATATCGTGCGCGCGCTGGGGCATGGCGAGGCGCTGCCAGCCCGAGCGGCCGATCGGGTGATCGAGCGGCCTTTGACTCCCGCCGATCTGGTGGGGTTGATCCGCGAGTACCTCGGCTGGTCGCGCGGCTGAGCGTCGCTCGTGAAACAGATCAACCGCATAGAGGGCGTGCACACCTCGAACGCGCGCTCATGGCGGGCAAGCACGCGAATGGCGCATTAGCGCCCGTTCCCCGGCTCGCGCGTTGACTCGCCGCGCGGGCGCGTGAGCGCCTCGTTGAGCGAGCCGGTGCGGTAGCCGCGTAGGTCCAGGGTCACATAGGGATAGCCGGCGGCGCGCACGGCGGCCACGACGGCGCCGCGCAGATCGGCATCGAGCAGGCGCGGGAAGTCGGCGGGGTCCAGTTCGATGCGCGCGACGGTGTCGTGGTGGCGCACGCGCACCTGGCGGAAGCCCAGCGCCCGCAGCGCGCGCTCCGCCCGGCCGATCTGGGCCAGCGCCGCAACCGTGACCGGTGTGCCATAGGGGATACGCGACGAATAGCAGGCCAGGGCCGGCTTATCCCAGATGGGCAGGCCGAGCGAACGCGCCAGCGCGCGGATATCGGCTTTGGTCAGGCCGGCCTCGTCGAGCGGCGCGCGTACCCCCCGCTCGCGGGCGGCGCGCTGGCCCGGTCGCCAGTCGCCGCGGTCGTCGGCGTTCATGCCGTAGATGATGTGTGCCAGCCCCAGCCGCTGGGCCAGCGGCTCCAGTTGGGTGAAGAGCTCATCCTTGCAGAAGTAGCAGCGATCGGCGGCGTTGGCGACGTAGCGCGGATCGTCGAGTTCGTGGGTGGTGATGCGCTCCAGGCGCGCGCCCATCTCCCGCGCCACGCGCATCGCCTGCCGTGTTTCGTCGTCATCGTAGGCCGGCGAGGATGCCAGCGCGCCCACCGCGCGCTCACCCAGTGTGTCGACGGCGAACTTGAGCAGCAGGCCGCTATCTACTCCACCCGAGTAGGCCACGAGCACGGATTCCAGCTCCAGCAGGATCGCGCGCACCTGTGCCGCGCGCTCCACCTGCTCGGGCGACAGCGGCGGCGCGCCATCTGAGACGTCCGCATATTCCACGAGTTGGTTGTTCACGAGTTGGTTGTTGAGGTCCTGTGCCATGGTTCGCCAGTTCTCTACGCGTTGACATGTACCCGTGGCGCCGGCAGCGCCACATGGTGTTTGTTCGCCGCGGCGATGAGCGCCTCCCGGTCACCTCGGGACGGTCACTTCGTAGTATGGCACATCGCAAGTTGGGCACGCGCTGGCGTGGCCGATGTTGGGCTCACGCCTGCCAATGACCAGGATGCGTGAGCACTGGTGTGCATCACGCGTCCCGTCTGATTCCCGGTACGGGGAGCGTCAATTATCGACGAACCCTTGCTCCCAATTGAACTGCGGGGTGTGGTTGCGCAGATCAATGCCGAAGTCGAGGTAGGCTTTGAGCGCGAGCAGATTCGAGGTCCAGCCGGCCAGCGTTTCGGCGTAGTCCTCTTTGGTGGAGAAGCCAGTGTCGGTCAGCGTGACGACCGTGCCGCCTGAAGGGTGCGCTTCGACCTGGAACGCCGCGCGCGTGCCGCCGAAGTACACGAACGAGAGCAGGCTCTCCGGCTGGATCATAATGACCTTGCTGTCGAGCATCCGGCGATTGGGGAAGAGCAGGCGGAGCAGACCACCATCCACCGTCTGGATCTCCGCGCGTTCCGCCCACCAGGCCTTGATTCCCTCCGGCGTGGTCAGCGCCTCCCAGACTTTGTCGCGATTGGTGCTGAGCTTGACGCTCACATGGATGTGTTCGAAATCGACCTGCATCTGTGGGAACCTCCAGGACATGGTGAGATGACGGCAAAGCGCGGGCGGCGGCAAAGTGTCCGCGAGGAGCGTGGGCGAGTCTGCTCTGTGGCGTCAGTATAGCAGGTGCCGCAAGGGCTGGCTAGAGGGTGCCGCAAGCCCGCGTGGATCACCACTTCACTGATCATGGATCGCGGACACCATCACCGAACGGTGGCAACCAGGCGCCGCGCGATTGACACTGGGCGGTGGCATAGCCTATGCTCACGGCAGGCGCGGGTGTGTTGCCGCGCGCCGATAGGGAGAGGGGAGCCATCCCGCGTGACCAGAACGACGCCGCGCGGCGATCCGCACGACAATAGCGCCAGTGAGCGCAGCGCGCCTGAGGCGACGGCGGATCTGTTGGCGGCGCTGGCCTCGGAAGGCGGGATCGCGCCGCGTGCCCGGCTGCTGGGACTGGTGGAAGGCTTTGCCCGCGCACGGGTGCTGGTGATCGGCGATCTGGTCCTCGACGAGTACCTGATCGGCACACCGGCGCGCATCTCGCGTGAGGCGCCGGTGCTGATCCTGGAGCAGCGTGACCAGTTCATTGTGCCCGGCGGCGCCACCAACCCGGGCGTCAACGCGCGCACGCTCGGCGCCGAGGTTTACGTGGCCGGCGTGATCGGCGACGATAGCCCCGGCCGCCAGTTGCAAGCGGCCCTCGCGCGCGCTGGAGTCCACCTGGATGGCGTGCTGCGCGATGCCAGCCGTCCCACCTCCACCAAGACCCGCATCGTCGCCGGCAGCGCGCAGGTGGTCCAGCAGCAGATCGTGCGGATCGACCGGGTGGCCGTCGCGCCACTCAGTGCCGAACAGGAGCGGGACATCATCGCCGCGATCACGCGGCTGATCCCCCAGGTGGATGCGGTCATACTCTCGGATTACGACATCGGCATGCTCTCGCCCGCCATCATCGCGGCCTGCCTGCCACTCGCCCGCCAGCACCACGTCAACGTCGTGGTGGATTCGCACGGCGACCTGGCGCGCTTCCAGGGCGTCACCGCGCTCACCCCTAACGAACCAGAGGCTGAGGCCGCGCTGGGCGTGCGTATCACCGACCGCGCCAGCCTCGATCGCGCCGGCGGCCAGCTGCTCGCGCAGACGGGCGCGCGCGGCGTGCTCATCACGCGGGGCAGCGAGGGCATGAGCCTGTTCGAACGCGACCAGCCACCCGTGCATCTGCCCGTCGCGCCGCTGATCCTGGTGAGCGACACCACCGGCGCCGGCGATACGGTCTGCGCCACCTTTACGCTGGCGCTGGTGGCGGGCGCTACGATGGCCGAGGCGGCGGTGCTCGCCACGCTCGCCGCCGGACTGGTGGTGCGCCGGATGGGCTGCGCCACCAACACGCCCGCCGAGCTGGCCGCCGCGATCACCGATCTGGTGGGCGCGTGATGGCCACAACTGACACCATGGACGCTATGGACGCAGCAGAGCGCGTGCTCGCGCGCGACGAGTTGCTGGCCTGGGCAGCTGAGCGTCAGCGACAGGGCCAGCGTATCGTCTTCACCAACGGCGTCTTTGATCTGCTGCATCTCGGCCATGTGCGCTACCTCCAGCGGGCGCGCGCGCTGGGCGATGCGCTGGTGGTGGGGGTCAACTCGGATGCCTCCACGCGCCGGCTCAAGGGGCCGGCGCGGCCCATCGTCGCGCAGGGTGCGCGGGCGGAAGTGCTGGCCGCACTGACGTGCGTGGATGCCGTCACGATCTTCGACGAACTCACCGCCAGCGCGCTGATCGCCGCGCTACGGCCCGCGGTCTATGCCAAGGGCGGCGACTACGCTGGCCCCGGCGCGCGCAGCACCCCGCGCACGATCGGACCCGACGAACTGCGTCGCGCCGCCGGGGCCCTGCCCTCCGCGAGCGACCTGGCTGGCCTCTTCGCGCGGCTGCCCGAGGCTCCAGTCGTGGCAGAGTACGGCGGCATGGTGTGCCTGATCCCCTATCTGCCAGGGCACTCGACCACCGAGCTGATCGCGCGGATCACCGA
>DASYGC010000877.1:0-6794 GCA_036000225.1 Ktedonobacterales bacterium
CCTCCTGGCAGGCACCAGAAGCGATCCAGGACGACGACTTCGGCGACACGCCCGTCGTGTTCCTTGGCCCCAATAATCACAACTGGTTGGCTGTGGGCAACAAGGATGGCTACCTCTACGTGCTCGATACGACGGCCATCACCGCCGGTCCGGTCTGGAAGCTGAAGATGGCAAACGGTGGCGGCAATCCCATCAAGGGCATTATCGCGCCGACGGCCTTCCTGGCAGGCTCGGTCACCAACCCTTCTTCCGGGCAGACCTGCGCGCATGGGGTGCTCTTCCTGGCGGCGGGCAACACTACTCTCGCCGGAAAGGCTGTTGGCGGCAGTATCTCGGCAATGTGCGCTGATACCGGCGCGATCCTGTGGCAATCGGGCACAACTGGTCTGGTGTGGGCAGCGCCGACGCTGGCCAACGGACTGCTGGCCGACCAGCAGGGCAAGACCGAGGAACTGCGCGATTGGACCACCGGCCAGGTGCTCCAACACTTCACGCTCTCCCAGAATATCTACGACGCGGCGACCTTTGCCAATAGCAGGCTCTATGTCGGGGCCAACGATCACGCGCTCTATGCCTTTGGTCTGTAGCCATCGCGATACCACCAGGGACATTGGGTGATCGAGAAACGTTTGAATGGATGTAGGCGACAGTCTCGCACAGAAGGGAACCAACAGATGGCGACCACCAGGACGCGCAAAGCGCCAGCACAGCAACCACCGACCTCCGTCCGCAAGTTGATCGACTCCGCGCGCACCGGCAAGGTCTCGCGGCGCAAGCTGCTCACCGGGTTGGCGGCGCTCGGCCTCACCGGCGCGGGGGCCACGGCGGTGCTGGTGGCGACCCGTCAAACGCCGCCCGAGCACAAGATCCACCTCCAGCTGCACGACCAGCACATCACGCGGCAGACGCAGGGCGATGTGCCCAGCATGATGAGCGACTACGCGCCGCATGCCGTGGTGGAAGATCCCCTCTTCGACCAGACCTTCGTCGGCGTGGCTGCGATTGCCGCGCGCTATGCCTCCGAGGTCGCCAGTGTTCCCGATCGCGCGCTGCGCATCGTCAGTCGCTCGGTAACCGGCAACACGGTGATTGTCGAGTGGGAGGCGGCCGGCACCCACATGGCGTCGTTCCTGGGCTTTGGCGGCACCGGGCGCGCGTACCGCCTCAACGGCGTCACCGTCGTCACTCGGCGCAATGGGCTGATCGTGCGTGAGTCGCACTTCTATGATGTCGCCGCCCTGCGGCGCCAGGTCGAAGGCTAGCCTACACTGAGCCGGTGCGGCTCACGCCGATGTGCGTCTACTGGTGGATGCCCCACGAGGCGGTTGCCGCGCCGCGGGGCATCTTTGCGCACGATGAGGCCCCTCGTCCTATTATCGCCGTCTCGTGTGAGCCGGCAGAACAGGAGCATCCCCGATGAGTTCGACGCGTGGACGCCAGATCGGCTTATTGCTCGGGGTTAATGTCCTCTGGCTGCCGTTGAGTATGCTCTTCAATAGTCTGCAATCGCTCGTCCTGCCAGCCTTCGTGCTCCACCTGGTTCCTCCGGCGCAAAAAGCGACTATGCTTGGATTGTTGCTGTTCGTTGGTCTGGCGGCCGGTGCGCTGGTTCAGCCGTTCGTCGGCGCGTACTCCGATCGTATCACGGTGTCGCCTGGCTCGCGCTGGGCACGCTGGGGCCGGCGACAGCCGCTGATTTTGGTCGGCCTGCTGCTGACGCTCGCCTTCCTGGCGGGCTTCGCGTTCGCGGGCAATCTGTTGCTGCTCGGGTTAGCTTATCTGGGCATCAATGTGGGCGCTGGCGTTGCCCAGGCGGGCACCCAGGGCCTGATGCCCGATCTGGTACCTACCACACAACGAGGCAGCGCCTCTGGGCTGAAGGGCCTGCTCGAACTCTCCGGATCACTGGTCGGTTTCGCGCTGGCGGGCGCGCTCATCAAGAAGGGGCAGTCGCTGGGGGTGCTGCTGGCCATCGGGGTGTTGCTGGTTCTGGGGATGCTGATCACCTTCGCGTTGGTACGCGAAGGGCGGCGCGCCGCGCTGCTGGCAAGCGCAGCCGCGCCGGAGATGCCGGTGGTGGTAGTTGGACCTGCCTCAACGCTTGCGCAGCAGGCAGCGCGCGAACGCGAAAGCCTGCCGTTGACCGCAAGCCCGCCCAGCGGACGCTCGGTCTTTGTCCGCGTCCTCGTCTCGCGCTTCCTCTTCCTGTTCGGGGTCTACGGCATCGGCCACTTCTTGCTCTATTACATGGGCGATCGGTTGCATCTCACTAACGCGGCCGCCGCCACGGGCGGCCTGCTGGCCACGCTGACGCTCGTTACGGCGCTGGTGGCCTTGGGCGGCGGCATCCTGAGCGATCGCGTGGGACGCCTGCCAGTGATCTGGGCCGCTGGCATCCTCTCCGCGGCGGGCGCGGTGCTGCTCATTCCCGCCAGTTCGCTGTTAACGATCTTTCTCGGCGGCGCGGTGATGGGCGTGGGCTCCGGCCTGTTCGCCAGCTCGAACTGGGCGCTGACCGCCGATCTCACACCAAAGGGCACCGGCGGGCGCCATTTTGGTCTGCTCGCCCTGGCCACCAGCGGCGCGGCGGCGGTGGCCGGATTGCTGGGTCCATTGGTGGATGCGGTGGGTTACAACGCGTTGGTCCTCGCGGCAACGCTCGCCTTTGGCCTCAGCGTCGTCGTCCTGCCGCGCGCCGCGGCGATGGCGGCCTCCATCGAGGTAGCCTCCGCCAGTTGAGCCAGTGCGGACTCATCCCAATGCGCCGAACATATCGTCCACACGGGAGGCCGAGTTCCTTCCAGGCTTCGCAATGACATTGCCGGGCTCTTTCCTGACACCAGCGGGATGGAGGCCGGACCAGAACCGGCCATCGAATTGATTTCGATGGCCGGTTCTGCCACTCATGGTTGCCACGGCGCCTACTTCGCCGTTCCTTCGTAGCTTTGGGACTAACCCACGCTGCGCGCTGGCGTGGGTGTCGGCGTCCCATAGGGACCACCGGAAGCTCCTGTGACGATGGTGTTGCCCGCGGTCAGCCCGGCCAGCACCTCGTAGTTCACGCCATCGGTCAAGCCCAGCACCACCGGCTGCGCCACCCACTTGCCCTTCACCCGTTCGAGCACATAGGCGGGTGTGGGATTGTCAGCGGAGACATCTATGCCACTTGCTTGCAATGTCGCGAGCAACTGGCTGGCCTTTGCCAGCGCGGTCTTGGCCTGCGCCGCCGTGATGAGCGCGTTGGGCGCATGCGCTGAGGCGCGGGCGAAGGCGACCGCCTTCACTGGAATCAGCAGCACCTGGAAGCGCTGGGCGGTGATGACTTTCAGTGTCGCGGTCATACCTGGCAGTAAACGCGTGCCGGTCAGGCCGGCCGCATCAATAGCCACGGTCACCGGGTAGGTCACGACGTTCGAATTCGGCTGGCCGATCGGCCCGATGGCGGCCACCGTGCCGTGAAACTGGCGCGGCCCATAGGCGCTTACCGTGAACTGCACCGGATCGCCCGTGGCGACACTGCCGATATCGGTTTCGTTGACATTGGCCATCACTTGCAGGGCCGACAGATCGACGATCTGGATGAACACGTTGCCATTGGCCGCGCCGCCTGGCGTACCGCCGACGTTGCCATTGATGACGGCGATGGTCCCCGCATGTGGCGCCGGGAGCGTGGCATTGTTCAGGTTATCCTGCGCCGTCTGCTGCGCGGCGTTGGCGCTATTCGACTGCCCATTGGCCTGATCCACCTGAGTCTGCGCCACGGCATTCTGCGTCGCGGCTTGCGCCTGCGCGGCGGCGTACTGATCGGTAGCGATCTGGCAGGCCGACGAGCCGCCTGAAGTCGGTGTCGCGGTGGCCGTCGGTGTCGGTGTCGGGTTACCTGGAGAGTTGCCGGTCACCGCCGAGGTACTACAGGCCGCCTGCATCTGGTCGAGCGCCACCTGTACCTGCGCCTGCGTTTGCGCCTGCACGTTTTGCTGATTGGTCTGCGCATCGCTGACCGCCGTCTGCGCGGCGCTGACCGCTGCCTGCGCCTGATTGAAGGCATCCTGCAGCGAGGTCGTGTCGAGCGTGGCCAGAGTCTGCCCCGCGGTCACGGTGTCACCGACCTTGACGTTGATGGAGGCAAGCTTGCCATTGCCAGTGAAGCCCACATCATAGGTCGCGCCCTGGATGGGCCCAGTGGCGCTGATCGACAGCATCAGGTCGCCCTGCGAGACCTTAACGGTCTGGTACACGACCGGCGACTGATGGGTCAGTATCAGCCAGAGCGTGAGGCCCGAGCACAACAGCAGGAGGAGCGCCGCCCCGCCGATGAGCGCCGCGCGGCTGCGCCACCAGGGATTTCGCCACCATGGCATTCGCCACCATGGCATTCGCCACCATGGCGTTGCGGGAGCGCCTTCATTGGGCACAGCAGGGGTAACGACGGTCTCATCGCCGTCATCAAAGCCCGGCAGATCGAGCATGCCGTGGACCGGGTCTTCCCACGGTTCCAGCATAATCTATCGTCCTCCCACACGCGAAACGAGACTAGCGCCATTCTAGCGACCGCATCACCGATCGTAAAGCTGCCTGGTACCGCTATCCTGGTTCGGATGCCGCGTGGGGGTGTGGTGCGGCGCCTATGCCACCCGTCCCGACCGACCGCGCGGGTCATCCGCTTCACGTGTTAGGACGGATAGGGGGCGTGTGCAGCGCACTCCGCGGCAAATGTCCCGGCCATGGGTTCAAGGCATTGCTGCGGTGGTCTGGCACAACACGTTTCGATACGGAAAGCGCACGACGGTTCGGTTTGGGGACTCGCCGCTCCCGAGTGCTACAATACTGGAGTGTGGTGCGTATACATCACAGGAGCCAGCGCGCTGGCGTTGTCCCACCCCTGTTAGGAGTCTTGACGTTGCGCGATTCGCCCGCGCGCCATGCGGCGCGCCGGTATGCGCGCGGACGTTGCGAGTGCCCGTGGCAGCAGCATAGCGCCACGGTGCGGGGAGCCTTTCGATGAGTACACTTGGCCGGCCGGCATGGTATAAGCCAGACACGGGTCTGGCGGCGCGCATGGTGCTCACCATGTTCTTGCTGGGCGCTGTCTATGTCGTCTTCGCGTTCGTCCTGGGGGTCTTCCTCCATATCTCGTGGATCGTCATCGCACTGATCGCGGTGGTAATCGCGGGCATCCAGTTCTTCTCCGCCGACAAGATCGCCCTCAGCTCAATGCGGGCACGGATTGTCAGCGAGCAGGAGAAGCCCCAGCTCCATGAGCTGATCGGGCGCCTGGCGGCGCAGGCCAATTTGCCAAAGCCACGGGTCGCCTGGGTCGATACCTCAATACCTAACGCCTTCGCCACTGGCCGCGATAAGAACCACGCCGTCGTCTGTGTCACCTCGGCGCTCTACCAGCAGCTGTCGCCGCCGGAGTTGGAGGCGGTGCTGGCCCACGAGCTGACGCATATCATCAATCGCGATATGCTCGTGATGACTATCGCCGCGTTCTTTTCGATGGTGGCCGCGCTGATCGTACAGAACTTCTTCTGGATCGGTGGTGGCTATGGTCGCGGCCGCGGCAACCAGAGTAATTTCGCGCTCATTCTGCTCGCCTCCGTAATTACCTACGCGGTCAGCTTTGTCCTGATTCGCACGCTCTCGCGCTACCGCGAACTGGCCGCCGACCGTGGCTCGGCGCTGATCACCGGCGCACCCGAGCATCTGGCCACCGCGCTGACCAAGATCAGTGGCATGGCAAGCAGCAGCCGGATTCCCGAGCGAGACTTTCGCCAGGCGCAGACCGTGAACGCGCTGTTCATCGTGCCCACCCTGAAGCGCAACTCCTTCCAGGCGCTGCTCTCCACGCATCCCTCGCTGGAGGAGCGATTGGCGCAACTCCAGAAAATGCAGGCGCAAATGGAGCAGGCGCACCCCAATTGATGGGCGCGTTTAAATGGCGCATAGGCGCGTTGAGCCCTCTCGCATGGCTGGCTCCGGTCGGCACGCGAGAGGCTCGTGGCAAGCGGGCAAATCACGGGTGAGTAACGCGCATAGGCGCCAGAATGGGAGCACAGGCGATGGGTTTCCTCGACGCGCTCTTCGGGCGGCAAAAGCCAGTTCCCGTCGGTCCCGAACGGCTCTTCGCCATGTCCACAGCGCAGATCACCCTCGAAACTGAGCAGCACCTCACCAACGGCGGCACCGCCGCGATGTGTTTCAAGGGCGTTGCGTCAGGCCCATTCACGCAGATTCAGAAGGATCTGGATCAGCTGCTTGCCATTGCGGGCCGCGATGATGGTTTGACGGTCAAGCCCTACGAGGATGCCTTCAACTACCGCTGGCTGATTTTTGGCGCCACCAACTTTCAATCTCTGGTGACCACCCTGCACATCGCCAGCCAGACGCTGATCGAACAGAGCTACGGCAGCCAGTTGCTCTTCGCCTTCTTCCGCTTCAACGACGACCAGGGCCGGCCGGTCTACTGGGTGTACAACTACAAGCGTGGTATGTTCTATCCCTTTGTGCCGCGCCCCGATAGCCACGATGCGGGCCGCCAGCGCGACAATGCCGAAGAAATGCGCCTGGCCACGGCCATTGGCAAGGAGTTGCCAGTCGAGCCGGAGTTGGAGCGCTGGTTCGCCGGGTGGGACTTGCCGCTCTAGGCGCAAACACGACCGGCACCCAGCGATGAACAACGCGGGTTGGAGTGCTTTGACTCCAACCCGCGTTGTTGCGCGTGCCTACCTGCTCGCGTCCGCGAGGTACCTCGTGGCATTCGCATCCTGGCACGCTACACGCCGCCCGGTGCC
>DASYGC010000878.1:0-3829 GCA_036000225.1 Ktedonobacterales bacterium
AGAAGCCCGCCACAAAAGCATGGCGGGCGGTTCAAGTGCGAGAAAAAAGCGGGGTTGGCTAGTCGAGATAATCCTTGAGCTTCTTGCTGCGACTAGGATGGCGTAGCTTGCGCAGCGCCTTGGCTTCGATCTGGCGAATACGCTCGCGCGTGACCTTGAATTCTTTGCCGACCTCTTCGAGCGTGCGGCTGCGTCCGTCGTCGAGTCCGAAGCGGAGCTGAAGCACCTTGCGCTCGCGCTCGGTCAGACCACCCAGAACATCTTCGACCTGCTCTTTGAGCAACTGGTGGCTGGCGGCTTCCGCGGGCGCAAGGGCCGCCTGATCTTCGATGAAGTCGCCCAGGTGACTGTCGTCCTCTTCGCCAATAGGCATTTCGAGGCTGATTGGCTCCTGGCTGACTTTGATAATCTCACGCACACGGTCCGCGGTGATTTCCAACTCCAGCCCAATTTCTTCGGCAGAAGGCTCACGGCCGAGCTCCTGAAGCAGGCGTCGGCTCGTGCGAATGAGGCGGTTGATAGTCTCGACCATGTGCACTGGAATGCGGATCGTGCGTGCCTGGTCGGCAATCGCCCGGGTAATTGCCTGGCGAATCCACCAGGTCGCATAGGTGGAGAACTTGAAGCCCTTGGTATAGTCGAACTTCTCGACCGCGCGAATGAGTCCGATGTTGCCTTCCTGGATCAGGTCCAGCAGGCTCATACCACGACCGATATACTTCTTGGCCACACTGACCACCAGGCGCAGATTGGCTTCGGTGAGGCGTTGTTGGGCATCTTCGGCATCAACAATCACGCGAAACTGCTGGAGAGTCGCGCACTTCAGTCGTTCGAGCTTGCCACGGTCCATGCGCTTTGCCAGGGACACCTCGTCGGCAGCCGAGAGCAACGGTACGCGGCCGATCTCCCGCAAGTACATACGCACGGGATCATCAAGGCTGCTTTCGAGATCCGCCGCGACTGCGACGCCTTCGTGCAGCTCCTCCCAACGGTTGGTCTGCACTTCCGACTCCTCGTCGTCTACTGCCCAGGCACCCTTTGACGGGTTCAGCGACTCGACTGCCATTGGCTCACCCTGCACTTTGAAGAGATCGCCCAGGGGTGCGACTCCACTCTCCACCTCACCACGGACATCATCAGACCCTGCTACGTCGAACAGGCGCACCGTGGGCGACCGCAGTGGCGCTTCGACGACGGCATACTCCACCCCGTTCAGTTGCCCCGCATCTACCGGCCTCTCAGCGCGCGTCGTCGCAGCGGCCCGCGAACGATTGTGAGGACGCCGCGAGGACCAGATCGACACATCGAGTGTGGCTGCCGCGTTCTCCCGTGTCACGGTTGACGCCCCAGCGGACGCCGACAGGTCTCTTCTTTCGCTGACATCAGCCAATTCGTCGCTCCGCTCTCGCAGGCGTGAACCGCGTCTGCTCACTCGTCCAACCCTCCTCCAGGTCATGCCAGAGCGCACGAGAGGACGACAAATCCACCCGCCAGCGTGACGTTAAATCACGCCAGATGCTATGGCATCGGTACTGTCCGCCACACGAAATAGGTATCGGCCCATCAGCCGAAGAGGCCCGCCGCGGCATCAATGGCACGCCGCTGAGCTAACAAATGCTGTTTGCGACCCAGCAGGGCGCGCAAGCCATCCTGATCGCCAGACTGTTCAGCATCACGCTCCAGATAGTCGAGTTCCGCCATCTCCTCCTTTAGTCGCGTGCGCTTGAGCCGATACGCCGCATGCCTGGCCACTTTCATCAGGCCAGCGCCTTCGACTGGTGGACTCGGGTCCACCCGCAAGCGAGCGCGATTGGCTGCTACCTGGAGCAGCGGCGGAAGGTCTTCCAGGAAGCCTTGCAGATCGAGTGCGGCGGCCGGTTGCAAGGCCGCCACCAGGGCCGCGTACAGTGCGCGCAGTTCGGTGGTGAGAAAATCGCTCTCCACCAGGATCGCCCGCATTTCGGTCCACGTAGCTGGGCGCTCCAGCAGCACTCCCAGGCAGTACTCTTCCTGGGCTTGCTCGGCCAACAGCCGCGCCGCGAGTCCTGTCGACGCGCCGCTGCCCATCGCAGCAGCACCGTACGTTGACTTCAACGAACCCTGCGAGATAAGTCTATCGGTATGGTACTTTTCTCCTGGATCATCGGTGGATGACTCAGAAGTACTGGCGGTGGAGGGGGCCGGGGTCGTGGGCACATTGGTGGACTGGCGTTCGACCGTCGGGTGTGCATTGCGCGCGCGTTGACGCCGCACGCGCTGGAAATCCAGCGCCAGCTCGCGTTCATCTACACGCAGGCGCGCCGCAAGGCGTCGAAGGTAGGCATCTTGAGCGGTTCGGTCGCTGATCTCGGCGATAAGGGGCAGCACTCGCTGGGCGGCTTCCGCCTTGCCGGCAGGGGTATCTAACGCCAGGTCCGCGGTCTGCGCATCCAGCAGATAGTCGACCAGCGGCAAGGCCTGATCGATGGCCTGTTGCCATGCCGCGGCATCGCGCCGAATGAACTCGTCGGGATCTTCGCCAGCCGGCAGCCGGAGCACCGTAATCTCGGCATCTACCTGCTCTTCAAAGCGCACCATGCTCCGCACGTCACCACGGCGCGTGGTCAGTGGACCCCCAACCGGACCCGGAACCGGGACGACGACTTTGTCGAAGGCCGCTTGCGCGACGGCGATGCCGCGCATGGTAGCCGATTGGCCGGCGGCATCGGGATCCAGCGCGAGCGCGAGACGCCGCGTCATTTTCTTGATCTGGCGCACGTGTTTGTCGGTGATGGCGCTGCCAATGCAGGCCACAACGTTACGCGAGCCATACTGGTGGGTCACGATGGCATCCAGGTAGCCTTCGACGATGATGACACGGTCGGCGCGCCGGATCGCGTCGCGCGCGAGATCCAGACCGAAGAGGGTGGCGCTCTTGTCGAACAGGGGGGTTTGCGGCGTGTTGAGGTATTTGGGATGGCCGCCACCGAGTTCGCGACCACCAAACGCGATCACCTGCCCACGGAGGTCGCGGATCGGGAAGATGACACGCTGGCGGAAGTAATCGTACAGCCCCCCGCCGCGCTCGGCCTCGCGCTCGCGTGCCAGGCCAGCCTCGACCAGCTCGCGTAGCGCGTAGCCGCTGGTCACCAGATAACTGGACAGTCCATCACCATCGGGAGCATAGCCCAGGCGCCAGGTGGCGATGCTTTCATTGCTCACGCCACGGCTGTCGAGGTAGGCGCGCGCATATTGCGCTTCGGCGGACTGCAACAATTGGTGATGAAACCAAATAGCCGCCGCCTCATTGAGGGCGCGCAACCGGCGCCTGCCAGCCGACTCGGCTGATTCCGCCCGCTGGTCATCACCCTGCGTGCCGCTATCAAGTGGTACCTGGGCCCGGTCGGCGAGCAGCGCCAATACCTCGCGAAAATCCAGCGACTGTTGCTTTTGCACGAACGAAAAAATGTCGCCGTTCTCATTGCAACCGAAGCAATGGAACGAGGACTTCTCGGGAAAGACATAGAAGGATGGCGTGCGCTCGCTATGAAATGGGCACAGCCCCTTGTAGGACTTGCCCGACTTCTTGAGCGCTACGACCGCGCCGATCTCTTCGACGATATCGAGCTTTTGCTTGATCCGCTCGATGACACTGGTATATTCGGCCAAGCGTGCCTACTTTGAGCAGCCCCGCGAACTCGGGAAATGTGACGCGCGCGCCTCAGCGAGAGGTGTTCAGTGGATATAACGGCTCAATGTACCGGTGAATAACGCCAAAATCTGAGTCATCTTGCTCGTGCGTCACCTGAGGTATTGGCAAGTATCAGCGGGATGATTGACCATTTAGCTA
>DASYGC010000879.1:0-4538 GCA_036000225.1 Ktedonobacterales bacterium
TGCCGCTGCAGACTGCCCTGGCGCTGGGCTGGCTCTATGGCGAGCTGCAAGATCACGAGCGGGCCATCGACCTGATCGTACAGGGCCTGCGGATCGCGATGATGCAGAAGACGTCGGATCCCGAGCGTGAGTACAACGCCCGGCTCAACCTGGCCGATAGCCTGATCGCTCTAGGTCGGCTCGATGAGGCCGAGGCACAGCTCCAGATCGTGGAACCAGCGGTGCGGCGGCCACAGGTACACGACCACCACACGCTCCGGCAGTGTCGCCAGCATCTCTGGCACAGCTACGGCGAACTGTGGCTGGCACGCGGCGATGGCGAGCGCGCGGGAGGCTTTGCCCGTGCGTGTTTGGAGCTGGCCGAGTCGAGCAGCAGCAAGAAGCACATCGTGAACGCTCGGCGCCTGTGTGGCCAGATCCTTCTCGCCCAGGGCAGGCGAAACGAAGCAGTGGCAGAACTCGAGACTGCCGTTGCCCTGGCGCGGCAGGCAGGGAACCCACCGCAGCTGTGGAAGACGCTCGCCGTGTTCGGTGATGCCTTGCAGGCCCAGGGCAGGAGTGACCAAGCCAGGCAGGCCTATCGCGAGTCGTTGCGGATCATCGACTCGATCGCCACCGCCCTTGACGAGCCCTCAGTGTGCGGCGCCTTTCTTCACGCTGCGCAGGTCGATCGCATCCGGCAATACGCAGGCCAGGGTGGCCCGGAATCGCCGCCGCAACAGTAACACGATGATTCCTGGCCGTGCGTGAGCCTCAGGGCGTGTGTGCCTCTGGCCGCGGCTCCCACAGGACGTTGACGATGGTCCACTGGCCATTCCATCTGGCCATATGCAGGTACTCGACCCAGTCCTTGGCGTCCACCCTGACGCTCGCGGCATGCTCGAAGCGGTCCAGAATCGTCACGTCAGTACGTCGCTGATGGGCGGGGATGGGCGCATGCCGCGTTGCATACACGAGGCGCACCGCGTTCATCTCATCGAGCCGGTCGCCGGCCGGCGGCTCGCCGGGCCGCACGATGCGCTTCGCCAGCTCCGGGTGGATACTGCGCTCCACCCGCGCAGCGTCGCCCTCGTACCAGCCCTCGATGTAATCCAGTGCCGCGCTCACAATCGCCGCATCGTCCGCGCCACCCTGCTCTTCGGGCCGCATCCCCCACAGGACGTTGACAATAACCCATCGGCCATTCCATCTGGCCAGGTGCTGGTATTCGGTGACCCACAACCTCGTGCTCGCGGCATTCCCGAAACGGTCCAGGATCTTCACGTCCCGGCCCCATCGCTCAGATAGTGGGATCGGATCGTGCCGTGCTAATTGCATGAGGCGGAGCGCACTCATTTCGTCGAGCCGGTCACCAGCTGGCCGCCAAAGCGCGGACGGCGGGTCGCCATAGCGCACGATGCGTTTCGCCAGGTTTGGGTGCAGGCTCCGCTCCTTCCGCACGGGATCGCCCTCGTACCAACCTTCCATGTAATCCAGTACCGTGCTGCGTATGATCGCTGCCTCGTCCACATCGCTCTGCGCTTGGACCGCAGTTGCCAGGCTTTGAGCCATCGCCGTATTCCTTCCTCTACCTGCGGACTCTCATGGGGAAAGCACTACGTGTTGTGGTGCGAAAGTAGCACCAGCAGTATACGGTGTCAACATGCTCAGGCACCCCTCCTCCGGAGGCCCGGCGCCCTCACTGGTGGTCGCACGCGCTGTCCGGTGCCGCATCCCAGACCACGGCCTGGAGTGTTTGAGCACACGGGTACGGGGGAAATGTGCCGGTGCAGGTGATCGCGCGACCGCCCACCCGAATGGCGCACCACGGCTGGCCGGGGATGGACGTTCCGGCATGAGGTATGCTCCTCCCTGCCGGTGCCTGAAGCTCATAGCTTCCTGTCAGGTAGGCCGCACCGCTCGCGGCGAGCGCCATTGTACCAATCAATACCAGGGCACTTCCCCATGTGCTGATCAGCCACACGACCAGCCGATACGTCGCAGATTGCAGCCAGTCACCGAGATATTTCATGTCCGCGCTCCCTTTCCACTCACCTTTGCGCGCACCGGTCGAACGAGAGGCGATTGGCCGCAACGCCTACTTCGGGTCGATCTTGGCAGCAAGGGTTTGAGCGACGATCTTACCGTTCCGTACCACGAAGGTGTCGGTCCCCATTGGCACCTCCGCCGTGGCACAGCTTGCTCGCCATGCGATGTACGCTATATCGCCATCCACATGTGCTGCATCCAAGGTAAAGCTGTAGGTCCCTGGCTTGAACGGCCCGGCGAACATGGCGCTGTATGCCGCATGAATGGCCTCACGCCCCTTGCTCACCCCGTCAGGCGTGATCAGCACGGCGCCGTCCGCGAAATCCTTGAGCACCTCATCGGCGCTCCCAGCGGAAAATGCTGCTATCTGGTGGTCCAGGATCGCTCTAGCATACATCTCTATTCTCCTCAGCAATCGCTCCTCCCCACCCCCATAGTTTGCACCGGAACGTGCGGCCCGACCACGCACGAATCCCCTGACTACCCACACGATTCCCCACACGATCGGCAGCCATACAGCACCACGCGAGAGATTACTGCCACACGGATACATGCCCACCCGCCTGTTCGCGTTAGGCGCCGTCCTGCTCTACCAACTGACCCTCTGGCATCACGCCATCGCCGACCGGAACCTCCGCCAGGGTCTCAAGCCCTTCCTCTTGTCCGCCTGATTTATGACCAGGTCTCAACTAATCGGTACAACCCTCGGATAATCTACCTCGTCTAACATTCCAGCCGCTCCCCAAGTTGAAGAGGGACATCTCTGAACTTAGCCTTGCGCACTGCCGAATGACTTCTTTGGCGCCGTAGGGTTTCAGGCAAGCAGGTCGCTGGGCGCGGATCCAGCGGGCGTGCGGTACAGCGATTTCTTCCATGCGTGATTGCGGTCGAACAGGCCGAACCCGACCGACTCGTAGAGGCGGCTCGCCGCCACGTCCTCTCCACGACTGTTGACGTAGACGGCCCGGGCGCCGAGCCGCTGCAGGCGCCGCATGCCCTCGCTGAGGATCGCCTGACCTAGGCCTTGGCGCCGGTGTGCCGGATGGGTACCGACTGGCTCGAAGACGCCCAACCGGTTGGCGATGTCGAGCCACACGATGCCGAAGGCGGCGAATGCCCCATCCGGGGCCACCGCGACCAGGTCGAGGTCCGCCCGATAGGTCGGTGCGTCCATGAGAGTGCAGTGCTTCGCGACACTCATATGCGAGCCGGTAAACGCCGCTCGGTGGACGGCCACACGCTGCTCAATCTCTGCGTGGCCCTCGAGTTGCCGCAGGGTATAGCCCGAAGGCAGGTGTAGCGCTGGGATGGGCACGTCCAGGGTGCGACTGCGATAGACAAAGCTGGTATCGGTGCGCACGTAGCCCTGCCCACGCAAGAGCGCCGTGCGCCGCGTGTCGCCGTCGTATGCCCAAGCTCGCAGCGAAAGTGGCTCACTGGCCTTGCTATTGAGCCGCCGTGCGCTTTCGGCCCAGTGGAGCATGGCCGGTTCTATGTCGCGGTAATGCGGATGGGCCAGGAGATCGACCTGGTCATCCTTCGGCCAGGCAAAGCCGAGGAGAGCCGCGTCCGCGAACCAGAGATGCACCAACTGGATGGCCATGGGGTCATCATCGCTATATCGCCACCAGTCCAGGTCGCCAGCGGTACAGTAGACTGCCGGCCCGCTCAGGGGCGGCATGGCGGTGAGCAGGTCCCGCAACTGGGCGTAATCAGCCTCACCGGCATAGGGCCGGTCCATCGGCTGCGACACGCGCTCTTCTCCTTCCCCGAATTGCCCACCTGGCGCCGGTGCAGTCATGGTATGGGCACCCAGATGCACGGTGCAAGGAAGCCCGTGATCGTCCGGTGAGGGTCGTGCTACCCGAGCCAGCGAGCCCACACAACGAACTTGGCTCAAGATCACGCATGCAGCCGCTAGATGGAACCATGGTAAGGCGAGGGTGCGGAATCGAAGCAGACTTCCGTGTTCTCCGTTCCTCCTGTGTTTCCGTGCTTCAGGGCGCCCAGACCAGGCCGCCCATCGCATCATCTCAAGCGGGCCTGGAGACCCACGCTCATACACCATATCAACGACCATCAGGGTGAAGCACACGCATTCAGGTCTCTATAGCGGCCTAAACTCCACATCATAGCCGAACACCTTCGGGCCGACCAGCGCCAGGCCGGCGGCGGTGCGCCAGGCTGGGGCGCACGGTATCCCCACTACCACTACATGGAAGCCGAAACGGAAAACTCTCTGATTTGCGGTACGCTACATGGAGGCCAAAAGTAGAGCGCATTGTTGCTCATCCGCTCGTGATCCGGTATGTCATACACCAATAATAGGTGAACATCGTCACGCTGACATCCCGCGCCAGACCCTGTACGGACGCATACAGCGCCGCCTCCGTCGGGAAATTCTTCAACACCTCGAACGTCCGCCCGTTGTCCAGAGTGCGGCGTTGGTATGTGTTCCCCTCCGCGTCGCGTCGCGTAATCGGGTGGTTGCTCCCTTCGACGTAGCGGTT
>DASYGC010000880.1:0-3806 GCA_036000225.1 Ktedonobacterales bacterium
CTGGACGCCTCGGGTCGCTGGCGCGTGGACTATCTGTTGCAGGCGCGTGACGACCTGAGCCTGTCGGTGCCGCTGGAGGCCGTCTGGAAGGAGCGCGGCGCCACCGCGCACTTCCTGGACCGCCGCTTCGATCATCCACACGCGGAGGTACTTGCCAGTCTGGGTCAGGCGGCGCGGCTCTTCGCGCCCATCGACGCGAGCCTGCATGAGGCCCATCCAGTGGGCTGCGACCTGAGCGGCGGCGAGGCCTATCTCTTCCTGCGCGAGGCCGCTCCGCTGCTCGAAGAAGCTGGCTTCGGCGTGCTCGTGCCCGGCTGGTGGAAGCGCACCACCGCCAAGCCCACCGTGCGCCTGCGCGTGAGGGGCATGAAGAAGACCTCCAGTGGGATGATGGGCCTCGATGCGGTGGTAGCCTACGATTGGAAGCTCGCCCTGGGCGGCGCCGAACTGACCCAGGAAGAGCTGGAACGCCTGGCCGCGCTCAAGGAGCCGCTGGTGCGCCTGCGTGGCCAGTGGGTGGAGCTGCAACCCGACCAGGTGGATGCGGCGCTGCGCTTCATGGCGGCGCACGCCAACGGCAAGATGTCGCTGGGCGACGTGCTGGGCGCGTCGCTCACTGGTGAGGTGGGCGATGGCGAGATCGAGATCGAAGAGGTCACCGCCGACGAGTGGATCGGCGATCTGCTCGGGCGCCTGCGCGGCGGCGAAGCGCTGGCCGAGGTCCCCTCGCCCGAGACGCTGCACGGCACGCTGCGCCCCTACCAGCAGCGCGGCCTCAGCTGGCTGGCGTTTCTCTCGCGCTACGGGCTGGGCGCATGCCTAGCGGACGACATGGGTTTGGGCAAGACAATTATGCTGCTCGCTTTGTTACTCCATCAAAAATCCCAAGGTCAACTCACCAAGCCCATCCTGCTCGTTTGCCCCACCTCGGTCGTCGGCAACTGGCAGCACGAGACCGCGCGCTTCGCGCCCGATCTGCGCCTGCTCGTGCACCACGGCGCCGGCCGCGTGGGACGCGCCGCCGCCGAGTCATTCGCCGCGGAGGTGGCCAACTACGATCTGGTCGTCACGACTTACAGCCTGCTGCCGCGCGATGAAGACACACTGGCCACCGCCGATTGGGGCGGCGTGGTGCTCGACGAGGCCCAGAACATCAAGAACGCCGAAGCCAAGCAGAGCCGCTCCGCGCGCAAGCTCAAGGCCCCTATGCGCGTCGCGCTGACGGGCACGCCCGTCGAGAATCGCCTGGCCGAGTTGTGGAGCATCATGGACTTCCTCAACGGCGGCTACCTCGGCTCACACAAGCGATTCCACGAGAAGTTCGCCTATCCCGTCGAGAAATTGCGCGATCCCCAGGCCACTGCCCGGCTCCAGACCCTCGTGCGCCCCTTCGTGCTGCGCCGCCTCAAGACCGACCCCACCGTCATCAGCGATCTGCCCGAGAAGATCGAGATGAAGGAGTACTGCCCGCTGACCCGCGAGCAGGTGACGCTCTACGAAGCGGTGGTGCGCGACGGCCTGCGCCAGATCGAGGAGTCCGCCGGCGACATGCAGCGCCGGGGCATCGTGCTGGCTATGCTTTCGCGTCTCAAGCAGGTCTGCAACCACCCGGCGCACTTCCTCGGCGACGGCAGCGCGCTGGTGGGGCGTTCGGGCAAGCTGATCCGGCTGGAAGAACTGATCGAGGAACTGCTGGCCGAGGGCGACCGCGCCCTGCTCTTCACCCAGTTCACCGCCATGGGCGACCGTCTACAGCCGTACCTGCAGGAGCGCTTCGGCATCGAAGTGCTCTACCTGCATGGCGGCGTTCCTCAGCAGCAGCGCGATCGCCTGGTGACCCGCTTCCAGTCGGCGGACGGCCCTCCGCTCTTCCTGCTTTCGCTCAAGGCCGGCGGCACGGGCTTGAACCTCACCAACGCCAATCATGTGATCCACTTCGATCGCTGGTGGAATCCTGCCGTCGAGAACCAGGCTACCGATCGCGCCTTCCGCATCGGCCAGACGCGCAACGTGCAGGTGCGCAAGTTCGTCTGCACCGGCACGCTGGAGGAGCGCATTGACGCGATGATCGAGCAGAAGCGCGAGCTCGCCGAGAAGGTCATCGGTACCGGCGAGGGCTGGATCACCGAGATGTCCACCACTGAACTGCGCGAGCTCTTCAGCCTGCGCGCCGAAGCCCTGGAGGAATAATCAGCCATGCCCACGTCGAACGCCCCGATCGGTGCATCCTGGTGGGCGCAGCGCTGGATCGGCGCGCTGGAGGCCTTCGGCGCCGACTACCAATCCCGCGTGGCGCGCGGACGGTCCTACGCGCGCTCGGGTCGCGTCCTCAAGGCCGAGGTTCACCCGGGCCGCATCACGGCCCAGGTGCAGGGATCCTACACCAACGCTTACCGCGTCGAAATTGGCCTGACACCCTTCACCGATGCCACCTGGGAACGCATCATCACGGTGCTGGCGGCCCAGGCGCTTTACGCCGCCAAGCTGCTCGCTGGCGAGATGCCCACCGATATTGACGCGATCCTGAGCGCGGCCGGCGCCCAGCTCTTTCCCCAGCGCCCTGACGACATCGTGGCCACCTGCTCCTGCATGGACTGGATGCGCCCCTGTAAACACGTCGCCGCCGTGCACTATCTCTTCGCCGGCAATCTCGATACCCAACCCTATCTGCTCTTCACGCTGCGCGGACGCACCATTGACGAGGTGGTGGCGGCCATGCGCGCCCGCTGGGCGGACGACGTTACCGGTGAGGTAGCCCCCACCGGCACGACCAGCGAAGCCGAGCCAGTTGATGAGGTCGCCGCCCCGCTGCGCGCCGCCAACTTCTACCACGCCGGCCCCGACCTGGATAACTTCCAGATCACCATCGCGCCGCCCCAGGTGGAAGCCGCCCTGCTCAAGCGACTGGGCCGCCCGCCCTTCGCCGGCGAGCACGAAGACCCCCTGCCCGCCCTCACCCGTGCCTACGCCTCGGTCACCACGCGCGCGCTGCAGGCGCTGGGGCGCAGCGGCGAGCAACGGCGCAAGCGCGGCGTGGGCGGCAAGTGATACAGTGCGCCTGCGCACGCTTGAACGAGACGAAATGAGGCAACGTAATGGACGACATCGTACACGGCGGGATGCTGGTGGCGCGGGTGCTCAAACAGGAGGGCGTCGAGGTTGTCTTCACGCTGAGCGGCGGCCACATTGCCTCGATCTATGACGGCTGCGTACGCGAGGGCATCCGCGTGGTGGATACGCGCCATGAACAGGCGGCAGTGCACGCCGCCGAGGGCTGGGCAAAGCTGACGCGCAAGCCCGGCGTCGCCCTGCTGACCGCCGGCCCCGGCGTGACGGATGGCGTCACGGGCATCGCCAACGCCTTCCACGGCGGCAGCCCGATCGTCGTCTTTGGCGGCGCCGCGCCCATCGAGCACGCCGATCGTGGCGCCCTGCAGGAGATGCGCCATACCGACCTGGTGAAGTCCATCACCAAATGGACGCGTACCGTCGTGCGCACCGAGCGGCTGGCCGAATACACCGCCGCCGCCTTCCGCGAGGCCACCACTGGGCGCATGGGGCCCGTCTTCCTCGAATGTCCCATGGACGTGCTCAACAATCTGATCCCCCTGGCCAGCGCCACGCTGCCCAACGCGCCCAACCAATCCACTGGCCGCCAGCAGGGCGATCCCGCGCTGGTCGAGCGCGCCGCCGCGCTGCTGGCCAAGGCCGAGCGCCCGGTCATCATGGCGGGCAGCGCCGTCTGGTGGTGCGATGCCGCCGAGGCCCTGCGCGCGCTGGCCGAGCAGCTCAACATTCCCGTCTTT
>DASYGC010000881.1:0-4787 GCA_036000225.1 Ktedonobacterales bacterium
GGCATTTTCTGTTACAAACAGCGTCGCGACGGTGCTCAGCACAGCGGCCAGCAGCACGATTATTGTCAATTGGGGGCGGATACCCGGACGCCACCTCTTCTGACCCATTGCGGTCATCCTCCTGCTCGCCGCATGCGGCGCCACCATACCACTACGCCAACGCTCGTGACGCCCACCGCCCCACGCTTCGCTCGTTTGGGCGCCGCGCGAAGTCGCACCGCTACCCAGATGACCGCGGCACTATTCGATCAAACCGAGCATTTTCAGATTGCCGAGCACCGCCATCACCTCATCGTCATTCCGGCGCGTGAGACGCCCAAGGTCCGCGACACTGCGCCGCCCGTCGATCAAGAGCAGCACCATCCGTTCCCGGCGATCCAACGGGAGCGCGTCCGAAAGATCTGAGCGCGAGGTACGCCGGGGAAACATCGATCCCGCCGGCGAGGACTGACCTGGCGGGGAGGATGAGGGCGCTGACGGATGACTCATTCCCGGACCAGGATTCGAGGGAGCTCCGCCTCCTAGCCGGCCTGAGTTTCCCGTGCCCATGGACTGCCCTGGCAACGGCCCGGGAGACGGGGGGAATTGTCCTAATGATGCACCGGTGGGTCGGCCCGCCCAGCTACCCGCGGACCCAGGTGGGGGATTAGCGGGGTAAGTCCCGCCATTTACTTGTCCACCCGCCGTCCGATTGTTCCACCCCGCATCCCCACTCGGCCACGCCCCATATGCCGGATTTACCCCGCCGCCTTCGCGCGGGTCGAGGTGGTCATCTTCGCCCATCTCAGCTTCGTCGAAGGTATAGTAACTTTCTCCCCAGTTGGTCAGCACATTCATTGCGGTGTTGCCAGTCAACTGACCCAGCAGCGCGGCCGTTGGCAGCCCCTCGACAAACTGAATCTGCCCCATCTCGCGCGCGGCTCCATGCCCGCGTATTGCGCGCAGGATTCCGGTTTGCCGCCCCAATTGAACGAGCTGAATGACGTTGGCGAGCCGGCTTGTCGCAATGTATTGGTCTGCCATGCATCGCTCCTTGCATCGGCTGGAAGCACGTGGCCCCATCGCCGATAGGCTCCATGCCGGGTTTCGTTCCGGATCCGTGATGCTACTTGGACGTTCGCCACCTCTACCTAAATCTGCCGCCCGTTCTCCATCGCGTGCAGCGCCGATCGTGCGCTGGCGCCATGGCGAACGCTCGCTTGAGTCAAAACGTAAAATGCATTTGGAGGCGACAAGATCTGATGAGCAGTGCACACGTTCCGACGCCTGCAAGTGAGCTTAACGTACCACATGTGTCAAGAAGCCGGAGGCCCAGGCTCAGGGATGCGCGCGCGCAGGCACGCTCTCGCTTGGTGATGCCACGCTTGCCTTCTGCTCGGACGTCGCGGCCTCATGGCTGTCGGCTTGCTGGGCTTCCAGTTCTGCCAGACGCCGACGCAGTTGCTCCGCCAGGTCACGGTACTCCAGGGCGCGCTGCTCATCCCAACGGGGCATGGTTGCGCCAGATCCTCCACCCACAGCTCGCTCGATAAGGCCAGCATAGAACTCGTACGACTGAATCTGAATCCTGAGCAGCGCTTGCTCGTCCACCACAACTCTCCATCTGCGCCCAACTGCCGGTCCCGGTCACGCCTCATTCGCGCTCGAATCGGCGATGGGCTGGCTGGGGCGGCATGAATGCTCCGGTTCAGCGTAGCACAGCCTACACCGGCGGTCAAGGCACTTGCGCGGTGTCTCGCGCCTGGGACGAGTCCTGTAGCGCGTGCGGTAGGTTCCGCGCTATACTGCTGACACAACACGCGCGCACCGGTGCGCGTATGTCTGCTCGTGCGGCCCGCCACCTCTCTTGCCCCCACGTCCGGTGAGGTGAGGAGATCATATGCCAACTGAAGTGGTGCTCCAAACTGATTTGCCGTTGCCGCGCTTTGGTTCCGGCAAAGTGCGCGACACCTATGATCTCGTGGACCGGCTGTTGATGGTCACCACCGACCGCATCTCCGCATTCGATTGCGTCTTTCCCAGCGGCATTCCCCACAAGGGACGCATCTTGACCCAACTCTCGGCGTTCTGGTTTGCCCAAACCACCGACCTGGTGCCCAATCACCTGCTCAGTACCGATCTGGCAGCTCTGCCTGACACTCTGGCGCACTGTCACCAGCAGTTGGCCGGACGGTTCATGATCGTGCGCAAAGCGCAACGCATCGACTTCGAGTGCGTCGCGCGCGGCTACCTCGCTGGGAGCAGCTGGCTCGACTATCGCACCTCGGGCGCAGTGTGCGGCATTCGCCTGCCTGCTGGTCTGCGGCAGTTTGACCGGTTGTCCGATCCGATCTTCACGCCGGCGGCCAAAGCCGCCACCGGCCACGATCAGAATGTCTCGCTAGACGTCATGCGGCGCGCCTTGGGCGAGGAGTTGACGACGGCACTCGTCACGGCCACGCTCGCGATTTACGCGCGGGCCGCGCGCTATGCGCTCGAACGTGGCATCATCATCGCCGATACCAAGCTTGAATTCGGCCTGATCGATGGCCAGTTGATCCTCATCGACGAAGTGCTCACCCCTGATTCCTCGCGGTTCTGGTCCGCCGCGGACTACGTGCCTGGCACCCCGCCCGCCAGTTTCGACAAGCAGTTTCTGCGCGACTACGTTGAAGCGACAGGCTGGAACAAGCAACCACCCGCTCCGGTGTTACCGGATGAGATTGTCGCGGGGACGGCGCAGCGATACGCGGAGGCGCTGGCGTGGCTCACCGGCGCGCACCTACCGGACTGATTCGTGGTCGCTTGCGCTGGCGACGCGTTACGATGGTATATGGCGTGTTGGTCAGGCCGGTTGTCGTAGATGGTGGAACATCCCGGTGGCTTCGCGACGCATGACCAGATCATGCGGCATATTGAAGCTGGTGACACTTCACCATATTGACTGTCAAGCGAGGAAATCCGAAGGAGCGCGGTTCGTGACAACGGAAAACAGTCTTTCTGAGACCCCAACCCTGAAAATTGGCGACCCGGCCCCCGACTTTACTCTCCGGGGTGCCGATGGCAAGACGTACACGCTGAGCGAGTTTCGCGGGCACAAGAATGTCGTGCTGGCATTCTTCCCGTTCGCGTTCAGCGGAACCTGCTCGGCGCAGATGCCTTCCTACGAGGCGGAGTTAGAGCGCTTTCGTTCCTTTGATACGGAGGTCATTGGCATTAGCATGGATGCCGCGCATTCGCTGAAGAACTGGGCCAACCAGCTGCATCTGACCTTCCCGCTGCTCTCGGACTTCTATCCCCAAGGCAAGGTGGTGGACCTTTATGGTGTGCGTCACGCGGGCGGCATGCCGGAGCGGGCGCTGGTGGTGGTGGATAAGACTGGCACTATCGCGTGGCTGCTAGTGCACCGCCCAACGGCAAGCGTGCCTGACAACGAAGCACTGTTCGAGGTGCTGCGCAAGCTCGCGTGAGATCCGCTATGCGCGCCGGGAGGCAGAGCCGCTCATGCCAATGTCGCGACGCTGTATCCCGTACACGCCACGGCAGCGTGAGCTGAGTCAGACGGTCTTCGCGCTGGTGTCCACCGCGGGGGTCCACCTGCGCGAGCAACTGCCATTCGATCTGGCTGGCGACAACTCACGGCGTCTCATCCCCGGCGATGTGCGTGCCAGTGCGCTGATGGTGACCCATGGACATTACGATCACCGGCACGCCGATACGGACATCAATTGTGTCTTTCCCATCGAGCGCCTGCGCGAGCTTGCGACCGAGGGTATGATTGGCGGTGTCGGCGATAAACACCTGGGTATCATGGGCTATTCGCAGCATCTGCGCGATCTGTACGAACGAGCGGCGCCCGAAATGGCACACCTCCTCGAGCGCTCACAGGCGGACGCCGTATTGCTCACGGCGGGCTGACCACTCTGCCTTCGCACGGTCGTGGCGAATCAGCGCGAGATCGAGATGCTTGGACTCCCCACTGTGTTGATCACCCTGATACAAATGATTTCGCGTGAGATGAGGCCACCGCGCGCTGCACCCCGTTGGCTTCACCCTTGGCGATTGCGTCGGTATGCTGGACCGCTGGCAGGTGTGGTAGTTCTAAGCCACTTTCCGCTGCTCCCCCATCGCGACGCCACTCACCTGGGGTCAGCGGGCGGCATCGGGTGGTTGGCACTTGGCGCGCTCATCCTTGATGGGTTGTTTGTGTGGGGCCTGGTTGCGCTGGCGGATTCCGGTTTCCGCCACCGCGATCCGCTAGAACTGTGAATTCTCGGTGTCGCGCGCAAACTCACAGCCCCTGGTGCGTTGGTCGCGCCACGCGCGGGGTGCCTCTCGGTCCTACCGCGACCCTCCGCCGTCGCGGTTCGCGGCACGGCAGGTATGGCAGCGCGGTATGGTCCATGATATAATCAGGTTTGGACACCAGCGACAGCGCGGAGACCGGGCAGGTCGCTCCTGACGATCCCCCATCCTCTATGCCACATGGACACCGCTCACCGGCACCACAATGTGCGGCGCGGACGATGGCCATCAGCAATGCAGTTGCGCCCGTGCGCGAATTGGCTTGGCGTCCAGCAAGCTGAAGGGAAGTAACTTCCATGAATAGTGTTTCATCGCGCCGGGGTATTCCCCTTCCGATGTCCGCACAATCGCCCGCGGAGTATATTCCAGGCAATCAAGAGGCACCGGTGGCCCTGACCAGTCTGGCGGAAATGCTGACGTGGGCCCAGAACTACGCGCGCAGTCGCTCGATCTGGCCGCTGGGCTACGGCCTGGCATGCTGCGCCATCGAAATGATCGCGGCC
>DASYGC010000882.1:0-2897 GCA_036000225.1 Ktedonobacterales bacterium
TGGTGAGCGCCGCGCCCAGTGACGATGCGACGACCGAAATGGGGTGGTCCGCCGCGCCCATCACCTGGCCCGCGAAGTCCTGGAGGAGTTGAATATAGAGGCCCGGCGTGTAAGCGACTGCTGGACGCGCGGAGAGACCGAAGCCCAGCAGATCGAGGGCATAGACACGGAACTGGCGCGCCAGTGGCTCGAAGACGCGCCGGTACTCGAACGACGAGGCGCCGGCATAGATGCCGTGCACCAGCAACAGCGGCGCGCCGCGCCCACGCACGGTGTAGAAGATGTCGCCGTGCTCCCAGGCGTAGCGGCCCTCGTCGCCGCGCAGGACACTGTAGGTCTCGCCAGCCGACATGGCGATCAGCCGGTTGACAACCGCCAGGACGCCCGCGCCCGTCGCCAGGCCAATCGCACCCCAGCGCAACGCTCGCATTCCAGCTGCTGGCTTGTTCGGTGTTCGCGCTGTCCTCGCCATGCGTATGCTCCCACCTTCGCTGTTGGCCGCCTCCGCTGGCCGCGGCCATCTGGCCAGTGTCCCCTCATAAGTTGAATCGAACGCCGCTGCGCCATGGCGCCAGGCGGAAGCATGGCCGCGAACTACTCGCCGCCCAGCCACTGAGAGCACGTCGCGAACGCGAGCCTCACACGGGTACAGCCGTATGATACTATGATACACGGCGGATGGCGCCGCCGGGGCGGGGTGTGCTGGATGGTCGCGGCGGGCGGCGCCACGCCGCATAGCCCATTAGCTGGCATAGTGGCTGGTACTTTTTCCCATCCTCCAGTGAGAACAGGATTCCTCATGTCAGATAGTTCCTCCAAATCGCGGCAGCACGCTGGCACGTCCGGTGCGCGAGCCGCGCGTTCGACCACCAGCGCCGCCCCAAAGGCGAAACCGGTGACCAATCGGCCGGCTGGACGCACGGTCGCGCGGCTTGCACCACAGGCACGCGCGCAACTGGCGGCGCGCGCGCCGGCGCGGCCATCGCCACGCGCGCCGGGTGACTCGGCTCCCGCGCCGCGTAACCAGCGAACGCGCCGCCGCGGCGCGAGCCGTGTACCGCTCTCTCTCAATCAGATCGTGCTGCTCGCCACCCTCGTGGTGCTGGCGGGTTTCGGCGCGCTGGTGTACTGGCAGAGTCGATCTGGCGCGGGGGCATCAGGGTATACCCCCGGCCAACTGAACAACTCCAATAACCCGCTGGCCGCCGGGACGCCGGCGCCTGATTTTTCACTGCCCGCGGCTCCCAATGGACATCTGGTGAGCCTGAGCCAGTATCGTGGCAAGGTGGTCATTCTGGAGTTCTTCGCGCCGTGGTGCCCGCACTGCCGCAATGAGGTGTCAGTGCTCAACTCGGTGGCGAGCGCGTTCCCCACTGTGCAGGTGCTCAGCGTCACCGCCACGCCGTATGGTTTCAACTATGAAGCCTCAGGTGGCACCGACAAGACGCCGATCGCGATGGCTGATGTCAAGCAGTTTGTAAGCACCTTTAATGTGAGCTATCCGGCGATGCTGGATACCCCATTGAAGACCGGCAACGCCTATGGCGTCATCGGCTACCCGCAGATCTTCGTGATCGACCGCAATGGCACGATCGTGTGGAACAACGGCACGGAGGGCGAGACCAACTACACGGAGCTGCAGGGGGTCATCGATCTGGCGCAAGCCGAGCCGCTGGCTACGCCAACACACAGCAGCGCGACACCAGCCGCCAGCCCCACCAAGTAGACTCATACCTCGGCACTGCTAGTTTGTCTCATCTTCGCGAGGCGCTTTGCTTGCGATCTCCGCTGGCGCGGTTGGACGATCTATTCGATTGCCACCGCCATCCTCCTGATGGGCTTCCTCACGCTGTTTGGCGTGACGATGGCCCACCATGGGCCTGCCGGACTTTTTGAGCGAATGGCGCTTGTCGTCCGGGCCATGTGGACGGCCTTGCTCGCGGCACGATTGTTAGCTGGATCGTCGTTGTCACCCGCGGGCAGAGGATAGCTGAAGGTGTGCTTCCTCCCCGTTGCATCCTCGCGTTAAGCCATCTGCCCAGATGGACGGCACACCAGAGCTCTCCATCTGGCCAGATATGCCGATGAGCGCGCGGACAGCGCAGGCGCGCGTACAAGTGGTGCTGTGCGCGCGCCCGCATGATGGCCGCCGGTCATAGTGTAGTAACCGAGCCAACTATTGAACGCGGTGGGTCACTCACCCAGCGCGG
Source organism: Ktedonobacterales bacterium (assembly GCA_036000225.1). Lineage (GTDB taxonomy): Bacteria > Chloroflexota > Ktedonobacteria > Ktedonobacterales > JADMIN01 > DASYGC01. The sequence goes on from DASYGC010000882.1 coordinate 2,211, forward strand.
TATGAGTTGCGCACAACGGCGGTGCGCAACGCGGCGGCGGCGTTACTATCGGGTGCGGCGCCGACACGCAGCAAAATGGTGTTGCGCCAGGGGTCCTGGATGGCGACGACGGTGGGTGAATCGGTGCGGGTCACGGCGAGGCCGGCGGCAGTGACGCGAGTGACGATGTCATCGAGCGCCCGCTGGCTGGCAAGCTCGAGAGAGAAGAAACGCAGACCCGCGATCCCGTCGGGCGCGGCGCTGGCGCCACGACTATGCCAGGTGTTCATGCCAATGTGGTGGTGGTAGCCGCCGGCCGAGACAAACAGCGCGCTGGGCATAGCCGCGACGATGTCGAAGCCGAGGACGTCATGATAGAACGCTGCGGCCTCGGGGATGGCGCCAACCTGCAGATGCATGTGGCCCAGGCGTGTGCCCGCGGCCAGGCCAGACCAGGGCTCCGTGGTGCGCGCGGCATCATCTAGCAGACCGCGAATATCAACTGGATCCGCGGCCATCCGCACCTGGCCATTCTCCCAGTGCCACTCGGAACGCGGCCGGTCGCGATAGACCTCGATACCGTTGCCATCGGGGTCGGTAAGATAGAGAGCTTCGCTGACCAGATGGTCGCCCTGTCCTGGCAATTGATTGCCCAGCTCAAGCCAGTGGCGCAGCCAGCGGCCGAGATCGGCGCGGGTGGGCACGAGG
>DASYGC010000883.1:0-2958 GCA_036000225.1 Ktedonobacterales bacterium
TACCAGGAGCAGACGCGCCGCCGCCCCCACGAGCGCCAGCCCGCAGAGCAGCGCTCCCGCCAGGTAGAGCGTTCCCAGCCCGTGCAGCGCCACCGGCAGCAGCGAAGTCGCCAGCAGCAGCACGGAGTAGACCAGAATCTGCCGGCGTGTCGTCTCCTCGCCGCGCGCCACCGGCAGCATCGGCACGCCCGCGCGGGCGTAGTCGTTCTTCAGCGGCAGCGCCAGCGCCCAGAAGTGCGCCGGGGTCCACATGAAGATGATGAGGAACATGCAGAGCGGCAGCGGCGCGAGCGTTCCCGTCACCGCCGCCCAGCCGACGAGGACCGGCACGGCTCCCGCTGCCCCGCCGATCACGATATTCTGCGCCGTGTGGCGCTTGAGCAACATCGTGTAGATGAGGACGTAGAACAGAATCGCCGCCAGCGCGAGCAACGCGCTCAGCGGGTTCACGACCGTCGCCAGCAGCGTCACCGAGCCGACGCCCAGCGCCAGCCCGAAGATCAGCGCGCGCGAATCAGTCACCCGCCCCGCCGGCAACGAGCGCGTGCGCGTGCGGGCCATCAGCGCGTCAATATCGCGGTCCCAGTAACAATTCAGCGCGTTGGCCGAGCCGGCCGCCATCGCCCCGCCCAGCAGCGTCGCCAGCGTCACCCGCGGGCCCGGCCAGCCATCCGCCGCCACCGCCATCGAGGCCAGCGTCGTGCCCAGCAGCAACACCGTCACGTGCGGCTTCAGCAGATTAATGTACGCGCCAATCGTCTCGCGGCGCGCCGGCACGCGCACAGCCAAGGGGTGATCCATACTGGTACGACTCATTTCTTCCCTGAGGGGGAACTGATCAGACGACCTCCATGAGGAACGAGGAAGTTTACCTGCGTCGCGTCCGCGAGTGACCGGCCACCGGCGGACCGATGTATCGGTTATCCGCTTCGGGCGGCGTCACCCCGGTCGGGTGGCGCTCATCGTCGGCCAGCCAGAACCACGCCAGCACCATAAACGCCGTCCCGAAGATGATCATCCCCGTGAGGTTCATCAGCGCGCCCGCCGTCGTCTGGTCAACATCCAGTGTCAATGCACCAGCGGGCCGGCTCACCGTCTCGTAGTATTGGTACACCGGCTGCCCAGAATAGACGAGCACCAGCGCGACGAACTGCATGAAGACGCCCGCCGCGACGACATAGATCGCCTGGCGCGCATAGCTCATGCGCGGCTTCATCGGGTGGGAGGGGATCATCTGGCTCCAGAACAGCAGCGCCGTCACGAGAAATAGCAGATGCTCCGCATCGTGGACCGTCTGATGGCGCAGCGCCTGGTCATACAGCGCCGGGAGGTGCCACACGAGAAAATCGCCGACGAACAGAAACCAGACCGTGCGCGGCGCGAACAGGAAGCGCCCGACGGCGAGGACAAACCGGCGTGGACGTGGATGGCGCATGAACCATCGTAGACTCTGCCGGCGACCGGAGAGCGGAATCGCCCGCCAGACCGGCCAGAGCGGCGCCCCGAAGAGCAGCAGCGGCGCGGCGACGAAGATCAGCAGCTCATGTTGGACCATATGCGCCCACAGGTACTGCTGCGACCACAGATCAACCGGCGACTCCAGCGCCAGCAAGATCGCGACGAGGCCGCCGAAGAAGCTGGCGACCCGCCACCACGAGATCGCGCGTGTCAGTCCCGCGCGCAGACCATACTGGAGACCGCGCACGTACAGCACGGCCGCCAGCAGCAGGCCGATCAGCACCGGCGGCTCGAAGGACCAGCTCCAGGGTAATGATTGCAGTGACATGGGAGAACTCCCGCTAGCGAACGAGTGGAAGCGCGTCAACGCATTGTATCTGGCTCCCCCTTCCCGCGTTGGCGAGAAGGGGGCCGGGGGGTTAGGTTCTTCAACGCAGATTGGGCGGCTGAATGATCAACAGGAGCCAGAAGGCGAGGCCATAGATCGAGGCCCACAGCCAGTAGTAGCCGATGCACGCGATGCCCGTCGTATTGAGTGTCGGCATCTCCGCCGGCTCATGTTCAGCCATCTCGACGTCCGCGTCCGCGCGTCGTTCGAGCACGAAGGAGTCTCCCCCCGCGGCGCTCTCCGCGCTCCGGGGCGCGCCACCATGCGCCTGAGCGGGGTGTGCGCCCATGGGCACATAGCGCCCACGCAACGCGCGGTTCACCACGCCCGCCCCCAGGAACAGCGCGATGGCCAGGTGGTAGATATGGTAGCCGGAGAGCAGCAGATAGGCCGACGCGAACGAGCCGGAGGCCTGCGTGAACGGCAGGTGCGCCATCAGCACCACCTGAAGGACCATGTCCAGCAGGAAGAGCAGCAACGCCACCACCATCAGCGCGCGAAAGATCGTCTGCTGGCCGTGATGCAGCGCCCATTCGCCCGCCGCGTACGCGATGCCGCCGAGCACCACGACAACCATGACCCACGTGCCGAACCCATAGGGCGGCTGGCTCGTCCCGGGCGGAAACCAGCGGCCATTCGTGTTGTAGCCGCGCAGAAAAACGTAGCTGCCGAAGAAGAAGATCGCCAGGATGATGTCATTGCACGTGTAGAACAGCATGCCCACACGTACCTTGCGATCTTCGTTGACCACCCGCAGTCGCGCCTGATCCGGCGTAAACAGGCCGGTGAAACCCAATTCGGTTGCCATACGTCGTTCCTCCCCCTACATCCCCGCGACGGGACCCACGGCCGGACCGGTTCCAGGCGTCGCGAGCGGCTCCTCCGGCTGGCCATAGGTATAGGGATCACTCACCACGACCGGAATCTTCTCGAAGTTCTCGATCGGCACCGGCGTCGGCACCGTCCACTCCAGCGTCTTCGCGCGCCAGGGGTTGGCGCCCGCTTTGAGGCCGTAGACCCAGGACCAGGCGACATTCGCGAAGAAGATGATCATGAACGCGCCGAGCACGAAGGCGAAGATGCTCGCCAGCGTGTTGCCCAGGTTGAAGATC